>NZ_JADNAX010000044.1:0-1379 GCF_015550495.1 Romboutsia sp. 1001713B170207_170306_H8 | reverse complement strand
CCCCGATTTCCCGTATCAATAACGATATGCAGAAGGCTTTGGGCGAGGAATATATGACCCCAGCGCAGAACGCGTACTATGCGGATGAAAACAACACGCTGGACTTGCGTACAAGTATTGACGGTAACAGTGTGCTTGTCTTCAAGTCGGATACCGGAAATATCAATGACGCGTACTTTTGGTGTCGCGGTGACTGGAACATTGACAAGGGAAATCCACCGACTTTCGGCTTCAAGGATGTTCCCGGCTACAATGCCGACTGTTTGAGTTATGGCGACTTCACCGACCTTCCGGACGTGACGGAATCCTATTTCATGTCCCATGCTGACGACTACGATCAGGATACGATCTACATGCTTTCCAAATCGACGGACGCTTCGTACAAGTTCATGGAATACGTCGACGGGGCATGGAAGAACACTACCGGAACAATCTCTTTCAACGGCAAGAAAACGGTCGTTACCGGACGTGTCCTGAATCCGGTTGAATGTGTTGAAATGCTTGATTATGAAGGTATGTGCATCTTCGATGATATCGATAACTTCATGACCATGCAGTCGACGCACAGCAAGTGGGTGAAAGGCTTGTACGGTGCGGAACTGTCAACGGAAAGCCTTGTTCCCAAATGGACGATGTTCTTTGAATTCCGTACACCGGACGATGACGGCATGAACCTTGCCTATGCGCTTGGAAAGAAGACACCGTACCACTGGAAACAGTTCTGCGAATGGGTGTATTCATGTAACCCGAAGAACCGTATGGCAGGCGGCAAAATCAGTATCAACGGGGCACAGGTCAGCGATACGCTCGAAAACCGATACCGGAAGCTGGTTGAGGAAATGGACAAGTATTGCAGCGTGGCTTCTTTCCGCGCATACCTAGTCCGTATCCTGTATCATTCAGGCGTCGACCAGTTATCGAAAAACAGCATGTGGGCTTTGTACCTCTGCCCGGACGGTATTTACCGTTGGTACATGAACCACGATTATGATTCTGACAGTACGAACGGAAAGAATAATTCCGGTATCTTCAAACTTCCGTATAACGTGATGCTTGACAGCGTCATGGAGGGGGAAAACGTATTTGCCGGACGTATGAGCGTCGTTTGGCAAGGCATGTGGCGTTATGATCAGGTCGGACTTGCAGCGACCGCGGAGAAAATCCGCACATCGCGCCTTCCGGGTGGCGAGTCCGCTTTCTCCTACGAAGCTGTTCTGCGTGAATCGGAAGAAAAAGACCACCTCTTGATCCCTGCGATCGTCGCCTGCCGTGATTCCGTGGCGAAGTATATCACCAATCCGGGCGGTCAGGCGTTCAACGTGATCTCCGGTATGGGTATCCCTTACCGCCATTACTATGTGTCTGCCCGTTATGACTTC
>NZ_JADNAX010000043.1:0-1429 GCF_015550495.1 Romboutsia sp. 1001713B170207_170306_H8 | reverse complement strand
CATGGAGTACTCTCTCCTATATTCCAGAAGAAGTTATTAATAACATGGTTGGTACTATAATAATTGGAGATAAGGTTTATTAGGGAGCAGGCACTAATTTGGTAATGGGTACAGAAAAGATTTTAGTATCAGCCTTTGGGACTATCCATCTGATTGTGTAAATAGAAAACTACGGGATTTTTCTCGTAGTTTTTTTATTTATGTATTAACTTTGTAAAAATCAGATTTAATGGACATTCCTAAAGAATTTTTAAGTAAAGAGTTTCTGTCCCAGTTTAAGACAGGCGAAGATGTGACTGCTTTCATGAAAGAGCTTCATACTCGTGTTTATGAACAAATGCTGGAAGCAGAGATGGATAACCATTTAGGTTATGAGAAACACTCCAATCAAGGAGATCATAGTGGCAACTCCCGCAATGGTAGTTATAGGAAGCAGATTCAAACAGAAATGGGTGAATCTGTTATTCAGGTTCCTCGTGATCGGGAAGGTGAATTTGAGCCTATTGTCATTCCTAAGCATCA
Source organism: Romboutsia sp. 1001713B170207_170306_H8 (assembly GCF_015550495.1). Lineage (NCBI taxonomy): Bacteria > Bacillati > Bacillota > Clostridia > Peptostreptococcales > Peptostreptococcaceae > Romboutsia > Romboutsia sp. 1001713B170207_170306_H8. The sequence continues at coordinate 907 of NZ_JADNAX010000043.1, read as the reverse complement.
ATCCCGCGGCTTATCTATTGAACGCCTTGTCATCTCTCTTTATGCCAAAGGTATGAGCGTCGCTGACATTGAGTCGGAGATGCAGGAAATATACGGTATTAACCTCTCCACCTCCGCTATCTCCATTATCACCAATAAAGTCAGCCAGGCTGCAACAGAGTGGCAAAATCGGCCTTTGGAAAGTTTATATATGATTGTCTGGATGGATGGCATCGTATTCAAAGTCAGAGAAAACGGCAAAGTGATCAACAAGACTGTTTACCTATGTGTAGGTCTGAACAAGGAAGGCTTGAAAGAAGTATTGGGTATGTGGATTGGCAAAAATGAGAGTGCCGCTTTCTGGATGGGTGTTTTAACGGATCTCAAAGCCCGTGGTGTAGAAGATATTCTGATTACAGTTACTGATAACCTGAATGGATTTACGGAAACCATCAAGAGTGTATTTCCTGCCTCTACTACTCAAATATGTGTGGTACACCAAATTAGGAACTCCTGTCGCTATGTCGTCTGGAAAGAAAAAAAGGAGTTCACTGCCGATTTGAAGAACATCTATAACGCACCTACTAAAGAAGCAGCTGAGATGGAGTTGGATAACTTTGAGCAAAAATGGGGTGCTAAATATCCATATGCGATACGCTCATGGAGAAATAATTGGGAAGAACTGACCGTGTTCTTTGATTTCCCCGTCGAGATTAGAAAGATTATCTATACCACTAATCTCATTGAAAATCTGAATGGGAAAATTAGAAAGTACACCAAAAACAAGCTATCATTTCCGAATGATGATGCGCTGAAAAAATCTGTCTATCTGGCTATTAACGAAATCGAAAAGAAATGGTATCAACCTATTTGGAATTGGGCATTGATATTTAACCAATTTATTACTATATTTGAAAACAGGATTCAA
>NZ_JADNAX010000004.1:0-257998 GCF_015550495.1 Romboutsia sp. 1001713B170207_170306_H8 | reverse complement strand
TGATAGGTCGAAGGTGTAAGTGCAGTAATGTATTTAGCTTATCGATACTAATAGGTCGAGGACTTGACCAAAATAAACCTAAAGGTTTATATCGCCAACCAAATCATTATTAAAAGAATTTATAAGGTAGATTTCGGTTGCTAAAAATATTAAATGATAAATCAATAAATGATATGTAGTTTTTAGAGTATTAACTCTAAATATATGCGGGTGTAGCTCAATGGTAGAGTTCCGGCCTTCCAAGCCGGCTGTGAGGGTTCGATCCCCTTCACCCGCTCCAAATAAAGATTATGTGGTTATTATAGCAAAGAGGATACACCTGTTCCCATTCCGAACACAGAAGTTAAGCTCTTTAGCGCTGATGGTACTCGGAGGGCAACCTCCCGGGAGAGTAAGACGTAGCCACGTGATCTTTTTTTTTATAAAAATTTAGATTTTACTTCTTTTAATTTATATTAAATAATTAAATTTATTAATAGAAATTAAAAATTTTGAGTTTACATTATACAAAAAAACTACCTAATATTAATAACTTTTTTTATTAAGAAAGTATTAATATTAGGTAGTTTTTTTATGTTAATATTAATATAGAATCTATTAACTACTAAGGGGGATTGCAGTAATGGATATTATAAAAAATTTAAGGAATCAGGGGATAAGTGATAGCTTAATAAATGATATACTATATTTTAGAAAATATTATAGTATAGATAAAGATTTGCAATATAGAGTAAGTAAATCTAAGACATATTTTTATGGAAAAGAAATATTATCTATGTGTATATCGGCTATTTTGGAGGGAGAAAATATACTTCTATCCGGTCCAAAAGCAACTGGAAAAAACTTATTAGCAGACAATCTATCTGAGTTATTTAACAGACCACAATGGAATACATCTTTTAATATAAATACAGATAGTTCAACTTTAATTGGCACAGATACATTTATAGATAATGAAGTAAAGTTAAGAAGAGGATCAGTATATGAGTGTGCTGTTCATGGTGGATTTGGTATTTTTGATGAAATAAATATGGCAAAAAATGATGCTATAGTAGTTTTACATTCAGCATTAGATTATAGAAGAATAATAGATGTCCCAGGATATGAAAGAATAAGTTTGCATCCAGCAACAAGATTTATAGGAACAATGAACTATGAATATGCAGGGACTAAAGAATTAAATGAGGCTTTGGTTTCTAGGTTTATGGTAATTGATATACCTTCTGTAAAAGAAGATAAATTAAACTTAATTTTATCTAATGAATTTCCAGATGCAGATGAGGATAAATTAAATCAATTTATAGGATTATTTTTAGATTTGCAGTTAAAATCTCAAAATGGAGAAATATCTACAAAATCTATAGATTTAAGAGGATTAATAGGATCATTAAAAGTCATAAGAAGAGGCCTTTCTCCATTAGAGGCAATCAATATGGGAATGGTAAGTAAAAGCTTTGATGTATATGAAAAAGAAATTGTTGGAGATGTCATTAGAACTAGAATACCAGAAAAATGGACTAGCGAAGATATATTTTCAAATAAACAAGTACATAAATTTAATGAGTAATATTTAGGTGATACTATGAAATGGGTATATAGTGATTATGATTTAGATAATAGAGTTAATAATATTGCTTGGACTATAAGTGGAAATTATAATGAACATATTGAAGTTTTAGAAAAAAATTACTCTTCAAAAGATGTATCTTTATATTTGGGAATTATGGCTGGAGCTAGAAGAAAGTATGTAGATTGGAATATAGTGAAGAAGTATTTATCTAATAGAGTTAATAAAGGATATAATAAAGATACTTTATTAACTCTATTACAAGTAGTTTTAAATAACTTAGTAGAATCTAAGGTTATAAAGGATAGGCCTGGAATTGAAGATATAAGATCAAAGGCATATAAAGATATAATTAATGAATTTAATACAATATATAAAAATGATATTTTACAAAAAATTAAGTATATATTTATTTTAGAAGGTATAGGAAAACATCCTTTTGTAGATGGGTTAAGTAGAAGAATTATAAATGATATTAAAAATATAAACCTAGGTAATGAATTAGTAGAAATATTAAAAGATATAGATAAACTTTATATAAGATATTTTAATGAAATAAAACAAGATTTAAAATTAAGTGAATGTAGCCAAGATATAGACTTCAAAGATGTAGATATAGATTTTGATACATTTTCAGATTTTATGTATGATGAATTATATAGTGATGAGGAAGATTCTATAGAAAATGAACTTAACTCAATATCTTCTTCTATGCTAGTTGAAAGTATAGGGGAAAGGAAAGTTAATAGTGAGAAAAGTTCACTTAATAGAGTTATATATATCGATGAGGAAACTGCTAATAAAATTTATGATAAAATAGAATATTACTATGGAAAATCGTATTTAAATAAAAGTGAAATAAAAAGAATAGAAGTTAAAAATTGTAGAAATGTACATGAGGGATGTAGGGTGCATTTTACAGAAGGAGTTTTAAGATCAGAATGTAAAAATGTTTTTCAAGTTAAATATGTTACAAGACATAAAGAAAATAATTTGAAAAAGTACAGAGAAAATATAAGAGTGTATAAAAGAAGTATAAATAGATTAAAAGAAAATTTAATGAGGATACTTGTAGAAGAAAATATTACAGATAGAATTTATTCAGATTACGGGACTATTGATGCAAAAAGGGCATGGAGGGTTGGAAGAAGTAATAATACTAAAATATTTTATAGAAATATAGAAAACAAAAAAGGAAGATATGTAATTGACATATTGTTAGACTCAAGTGGTTCACAAAGTAGAAATCAGTATCAAGTTGCAATACAAGCATACATAATCTCTAGTGCTCTTACACTGGCAGGTATACCTAATAGAGTTAGCGCATTTTCTAGCTTTTTAGATTATACAATTTTAAAAAGGTTTAGAGATTATAACGACTCTATAGATAAAAATGATAATATATTTGAGTATTTTTGTTCTGGTAACAATAGAGATGGTCTTGCTATAAAATCTGTATGTGAAGGTTTATTAGAAAGGGAAGAAGAAAATAAAATTTTAATAGTACTAAGTGATGGAAAACCTAATGATGTTAAATTTGGTTCAAGTAAAGAACGAAGTATAAGAGGTGAAATATCTTATAAAGGTAAAATAGCTGTAAATGATACTGCTAAAGAAGTAAGAATTGCTAGACAAAATGAAATTTTAGTCTTAGGAGTATTTACAGGTAAAGAAAATGAAATTGATGCAGAAAAATTAATCTATGGAAAAGATTTTATATATACTAGAGACATAGAAAAATTCTCAGATATTGTTTCAAATTATTTAAAAAAAATTATAGAAAATTAAAAATATAAAAAAGGAATATAAATTATAATATAGAAATAGATATTAGTACAAAGATGTAAATTAAATAAAAAAGTATCAATAGGTTCTAACATGAATTAGATTAATAGGGAAAGAGGTGAAATTCCTCTACAGCCCCCGCTACTGTAAGGTGGACGAAACTTTTAAAAACCACTGTGGTATTAGTTACTATGGGAAGGAGAAGGAGTAGAATGAAGCTAAGTCAGGAGACCTGCCTATGATATTTTAAAATAACTTTTTCGGGGAGGAAAAGATTATGGTGAATCACATATCAGGTGATTTTATTATGAGATTAAAGCCTAACCAAATAGTTAGGCTTTTTTTATTTATAATATATACAGAAGGAAGATATTAATATGATAATAATTGATAAATATGCTTATTCAAATAAATTAATACATACAAATCCAAATATAAGATTTGCAGTAGGTATAATTTTTTTATTAGGATCTATGTTAATAAAAAATTTAATTATTTTATCACTTATTATTTTATTAATGAGTGTAATAATAGTTGGAATTGCTAAAATCGATATAAAGGGTTATATAAAGCTCTTGAAGATACCAATGATATTTTTAATTATGAGTATAACTACGACTCTTATAAATATATCTAATGATCCAAACTTACTAATTAAAAGCTTTTGTATATGTAGCAATTATATAGGTATTTCTAAAGAATCACTAAATATATCACTTCAAATATTATTTAGAGCAATGTCATGTTTGACTTGTGTTTATTTTATAATATTAACGATACCATTTAATCAACTTTTATTTATATTTAAAAGTTTACATATGCCAACTATAATTTTAGAGTTATCAATGTTAATTTATAGATTTATATTTATATTTTTAGAAGAAGTATCAGATATACGTAAGTCTCAGGAGTTAAGATTTGGATATACAAACCTAAAGACATCTTATAAGTCTTTTGGGCTTTTGGGAAATTTATTATATAAGAGAATGATGATTAGATATGAAGAGATGTGTATATCGTTAGACATGAAATTATATGATGATAGATTCTATATAGTAGGAGAATAGTATGTTTAAAATAAATAACTTAACTTATAAGTATGAAAAGGATAAACTAGCTTTATCAAATATAAATATGGATTTTGATAAAGGAGATATAATAGGGATAATAGGTAGCAATGGTTCTGGAAAATCCACATTATTTATGAATATGATGGGTATTTTAAAGCCAGATTTAGGAACTATATTATTTAAAAATGATATTATTAAATATAACAAAAAGTATCTATATGATTTAAGAAAAGAAGTAGGGATAGTGTTTCAAGATCCTGAAAAACAAATATTTTACTCTATGGTTTATGATGATATAGCATTTGCTTTACGAAATTTAGGTATAAAAGAAAGTATCATAAAAGAAAGAATAACTAAAGCACTTGAATCAGTAAATGGATTACATCTTATTGATAGACCTGTACACTTTTTAAGCTATGGACAGAAAAAAAGGGTAGCTATAGCATCTGTTATAGCTATGGAAAATAAAATGGTACTTTTAGATGAGCCAACTGCAGGATTAGATCCAATTAGTACTAGAGCTATAGTTGATATTATAAATAATTTAAAAAAGAAAGGTATAAAAATTGTTATTTCTAGTCATGATATGAATTTAATATATGAAATCTGTGACTATATATATGTTTTAAATCAAGGTGAAATAATTAGCGAAGGTAGAACAGATACTGTTTTTAATGATGAAAAAAAGATATTAAGAGCAGGTTTAGAGTTACCTTGGTTAGTAAAGCTTCATAATAACTTAGATTTACCATTATTTAGGACTGAAGAAGAGTTATATAAGTTTTGGAGTAAGTCTAAAGTAATAGTAAATCCTTAATTAGCCCTCAACCTATTTTATATAGATTAAATAAATAACCCTTAACCAAATTTGATGGTACCCTAGAATTCCTCCAAAGTTCTAGGGATATTTTGTATTTACAAGTGTATATACACTTGGTAAAATATAACATATAAACTGGGGTTTAGGAGGAATACTATGAAGAAAAAAATGAAATTATTATTTTTAATAATGCTAAGCGTAGTCTTTACTTTTGGGGTAATAGGATGTAATTCAACAAATAGTAATGATGCAGAGGCAGAAAGTACATATGAGTTTAAAATTGGTATTGTTCTTGGAGAAGGTGGTGCAAATGATCAAAGCTTCAATCAATCATCACTAGAAGGATTTGATAAAGCAAAAGAGAATCTAGGGGTTATAGGAAATTATTTAGAAGCAAACCAAGAGGCAGATTATAAGCCTAATATAGAGACATTTATAGACCAAGATGTAGACCTAGTGATAGGTGTAGGTTATACTACAGCAAAAGCTATGTTAGAAGCCGCTCAAATATATGAAGATAGAAACTTTGTAATTATAGATCATAATTATGAAGAGGAAGGAAAGGAAATTCCTCAAAATATGGCTTGTGTAACTTTTGATGAAAGAGAAGTTGCTTATTTAGTTGGATTAATAGCTAGCAATATGACGGAAACTAATAAAGTTGGTTTTATAGGTGGTATGAAAGATCCTAATATAACTAGATTTGAAGAAGGATTTAAAAAGGGTGTTAAAGATGGCAAAGAAGGAGTAGACTTACTATCTCAATATGCAAATTCATACGACGATGCTAGTTTGGGTAAATCTATAGCAAATCAGATGTATTCTAAAAATATAGATATTATATTTTCAGCTGCAGGAAATGTTGGTACAGGAGCTATAGAGTCAGCTAAAGAACAAAATAAGTATGCAATAGGTGTTGATATGGATCAAAATAGTTTAGCTCCAAATAATGTAATAACCTCAGCAATGAAAAGAGTCGACATAGGTGTATATGATATAATAGAGCAAGCTAAAGAAGGTAAGTTTAAAGGTGGACAAGTTACTGTATATGGATTAAAAGAAGGTGGGGTTGGAATAGCACCTACTACAGATATTAATGTACCAAGTGAGGTATTAGATATAATAAAAGAGCAACAAGATAGAATTGTAAATGGGGAGATTAAAATCAACTAGAGTATTTGTCGATATTTAAGACAAAATGTACCACGATATAAATTGACAATATTTTGACATGTGTGCCATAATTTAAGTATAAAATAAGTTCTTCTATGAAAGAAGAAGTAATAAATTAGAACCATGAAGGTTTTTATATGTAAAAGTAATTTTATGTGAGGATACATAATTTTATTAAAATACATATAAAAGCCTTTTTTTATGGAGAAATGTATCTATTATAAGGGGGAGTAAAAATGATACTAAAAAAATTAAGAAAATCTATTTCATTAATGTTAGTTTTATCACTTACAACAATATCTTTAGTAGGATGTTCTAATACTGATTCAAAGAATAATGATTCATCTAAAGCTAGTGCAGTAAGTGAAAGAAAGTCTAATAATGAGCTTGTAGTTGCAGTAGCAAGTGAGCCAGAAGCTGGGTTTGATGCTACAACAGGCGGACATGGTTCTATGACAAAAGTATTTTTTAGTACTTTATTTAAAAGAGATAAAGAATTAGGAATAGAAAATGATATAGCTACAGGATATGAAGTGTCTGAAGATAGATTAACATGGATAGTGAAAATAAGGGATGATGTTAAATTTACTGATGGGGAATCTTTAACAAGTGAAGATGTTGTTTATACATATGAAACTGCGAAAGAGAGTGGTTCTGAAATAGATTTAACAATGCTAGAAAGTGTAACAGCTATAGATGAGAATACAATAGAGTTTAAACTTACTAAACCACAGTCAACATTTATTGAAAAATTAGCGTATTTAGGAATTGTTCCCAAACATGCTCATAATGAAAATTTCGCAGACAATCCAATTGGATCTGGACCATTTAAATTTGTACAATGGGATAAAGGTCAACAAGTTATAGCAGAAAAAAATGAAGATTATTATGGTGATGCTGCAGGCATAGATAAACTTACTATGGTGTTTTTAGATACTGATGCTGCTTATGCAGCGGTAAAATCAGGAGATGTTGATATGGCATCTATAACAGGATCTTTAGCAAGTGAAAAAGTTGATGGTACAAAAATTGTTGATTTAGATACAATAGAAACTTTTGGTGTAGAATTCCCTATGCAAAAAAGTGGAGAAAAAGATAATGATGGGAACTCTATAGGAAATGATGTAACAAGTGATGAAGCAATAAGAAAAGCTTTAAATATAGCTGTAGATAGAGACGAGATAGTTGAAGGTGTACTAGAAGGATATGGGACACCATCAACTACAGGACTTGAAAAAATGCCTTGGTTAAATGAAGAAACTATAATAAAAGAAGATGGAAATATAGATGAAGCTAAAGAAATATTAAAGAACGCAGGTTGGGAGGATACAAATTCAGATGGAACTATAGATAAAGATGGTTTAGAAGCAGAATTTAAGTTATTATATACTGATGGTAAATATAGACAGGAACTTGGCTTAGCATTTGTTGAAGTAGCAAAAGAATTAGGAATTAAAGTTAGTTTAGAAGTTAAGACTTGGGATAATATAGTAGATGAAATACATTCAGAAGCAGTTCTATTTGGATTTGGATCAGGAGATCCATCAGAATTATACAACCTATATAGTAGTAAAGCATCTGGGGGAGGAATACCTTGGGATAATGCAGGTTACTACAAAAATGAAACTGTCGATAGTTATATAGATCAGGCTATTGATAGTGAAAATGAAGAAGAGGCTTTAGAGTTTTGGAAAAAAGCTCAATGGGATGGTTCTACAGGATTTTCTAATAAAGGGGATGCTACTTATGCTTGGCTTGTAAATGTTAATCATATATATATAATGAGCGAAGATTTAGATATAGGAACTCCAGTTGCTCAACCACATGGTGGAAGAATATTTGATAATGTAACTGAGTGGAGTTGGAAATAAATTATTAAGGTAGGACATTCTCTATATGAGGATGTCCTCTTGTGCACTAATGAACTATATTCAAGGAAGGAATTTATATATGAAAAATAGAAAAAATCTAGCCATATATATATTAAAAAAGTTAGCAAGATTAGCATCGCTTTTAATTGCTTTATGTATAATAACATTTGCATTGATGGAATATTCTCCAATAGATCCAGTTACAGCATATGTAGGTGCAGATACAAAGGTAAGCTTAGAGCAGCGTGAAAATATAGCTGAACATTGGGGTCTAAATAAACCACCAGTAGAAAAATTTATGTCATGGTTTAAATCTATGATTAAAGGTGATTGGGGTACATCTATGATATATAGAAGAGCTGTAGTAGATGTTATAGGAGAAAGGTTTATTGCATCATTGGCGCTTATGTTATTAGCTTGGGTTATATCAGGACTATTAGGATTTATTATGGGAATAATATCAGGAATTAATGAAGGAAAATTTATAGATAAAGTAATTAGGTCCTACTGCTATGTTTTAATTTCTACACCTACATTTTGGTTAGGAATATTGTTTATTATGATATTCGCAGTAAAGTTAAAATGGTTCCCTGTAGGTCTTGGAGTGCCAATAGGAGTATTATCAGAAGAAGTAACATTTAAAAGTATGATAAATCATCTTGTATTGCCAGCACTGACACTAAGTATAATAGGTGTTGCGAATATATGTCTTCATACTAGAGAAAAAGTTATAGAAATATTAGAAAGTGACTATATACTTTTTGCAAAAGCACGTGGAGAAAGTAAGAAAAGTATTGTTTTTAATCATGTTATAAAAAATGTTTCACTACCAGCTATAACATTACAATTTTTATCATTTAGTGAACTATTTGCAGGAGCAGTTTTTGCAGAGCAAGTATTTTCATACCCTGGTCTTGGTCAAGCCACTGTTCAAGCAGGATTAAAAGGAGACTTACCATTGCTAATGGGTATAGTCATAATAAGTTTAGTATTTGTATATACAGGAAACTTAATAGCTGATATTTTATATAAGGTTATAGATCCAAGAATAAGGGAGGGACAAGAAATATAATGAATGAGGCTCGAAATGTATATATTGATAATAATAAAAGGTCCCAAATTAGTTTTGGAATAAGGGAAAAAACATTAATTTCTATAGGTATTTTTACTATATTTTTAGGAAGTATAATTATATTTGGAAGTTTAATAACAGAGGAACAAATATCTATAAATCTCCTTAACAAGAATCAAGCGCCTAGTTTAGAATTCTTATTTGGTACTGATTGGGTAGGAAGAAATATGCTATATAGAACTATTAAGGGATTAAGTTTAAGTATGAAAATAGGGTTATTATCATCATTTATAAGTGGATTAATAGCATTAACATTAGGTGTAATTGGAGCTACCTTAGGAAACACTGTAGATTCATTTATAAGTTGGTTCATAGATTTAGTATTATCAGTTCCTCATACATTAATAGTAATACTAATATCTATATCAGTTGGTGGAGGATTAAAGGGGGTAATCTTAGGTGTATCACTTACTCATTGGCCATCTTTAACTAGAGTAATAAGAGCAGAAGTTATTCAAATAAAACAATCAGATTACGCAAAGATATCTAGAAACTTTGGCAAGTCTAATTTATATATAGCTACTAATCATATATTACCACATATAATTCCACAATTGCTTGTAGGTATAGTATTAGTATTTCCACATGCAGTTTTACATGAAGCATCTATTACATTTTTAGGGTTTGGGTTACCACCTCACGAACCTGCAATTGGTATTATCTTATCTGAAGCAATGAAATACTTAAGTAGTGGTAGATGGTGGTTAGCATTTTTCCCAGGTTTAAGTTTGGTAATAGTTTCGCTTATGGTAGACAATATAGGGAAAAAATTTAGCCAATTAATAAATCCAAAAACAGCATATAAATAGGAGGGAATATGAAAAAGGAACCAATATTAAAAGTTAAAGATTTAGGAGTTTCTTTTTCTCAATATACAAAAGGATTAAGAAGAAGAAATTTAAAAGTAATAACTAATCTGGATGTAGAATTGTGTGAAGGAGAAATATTAGCTGTAGTGGGATCAAGTGGTTCTGGAAAGAGCTTATTAGCACATGCTATACTTGGTATACTTCCAAATAATGCTACTACAGAGGGAGCTGTAATATATAATGGTAAAGAATTAAGCCAAATAGATAAAGAGAGATTAAGAGGGAATGAAATAGTTTTAATACCTCAATCAGTAAACTATTTAGACCCATTAATGAAAGTATCTAAGCAGGTAAAAATATCTATAAAAGATAAAAAAAACTCAAATAAAATTCAAAGAAAAGTATTTGAAAAGTATGGTTTAGATAAAAGGGTGGATAACTATTATCCATTTCAGTTATCCGGAGGAATGGCTAGAAAGGTGCTTTTATCAACAGCATTGGTATCTGATACAAAAGTAATAATTGCTGATGAACCAACACCGGGTTTAGATGAAAAATCTCTTAATGAAGCTTTACAAGACTTTAGAGAGATTGCTAATAGTGGATGTGCAGTGCTTATGATAACCCATGATATAGAAGCTGCTCTTAAGATTGCTGATAAAATTGCTATATTTTATGCAGGGACTACTTTAGAAATAGCTAGTGTGAAAGATTTTGAAAATAAAGGAGAAAATCTTAGACACCCATATACAAAGGCTCTTTATGAGGCTTTGCCTCAAAGTGGATTTAAGCCAATAAGGGGAAATCAGCCTTTGCCAAATGAATTACCAAAGGGGTGTTTATTTTATGATAGATGTGATAAATCATCTTCTGATTGTAAAATGATAAGACCGAGTTCAAAAGAGGTTAGAAACGGGATGGTGAGATGTTTATATGCAACTTAGAGCTAAAGGGATAAACTTTAAGTATAGTAATGATAGATATATATTAAAAGATATAGATTTTGAAATAAAAAGCGGAGAAATAGTAGGGTTAGTTGCTCCAAGTGGATTTGGAAAAACTACATTAGCAAAAATATTATCAGGTTATCAAAAGCCTGAAAGTGGAAGTGTAGTAATTGATGGTTATGAAAAGAAAAATAAAAAAGAGTATAATCCTGTTCAATTAATATTTCAGCATCCAGAAAAATCAGTAAATCCTAAGTGGAAGATGAGCAAGATAATAAATGAGGCATTTAAACCATCTAAAGAACTAATCCAGGCTATGGGTATTAAAGATGAATGGTTAAATAGATGGCCAAGTGAATTATCAGGAGGAGAACTACAAAGGTTTTGCGTACTGAGAGCTTTATCGAAGGATACTAAATTTTTAATAGCAGATGAAATGACAACTATGCTTGATGCAATAACTCAAGCTCAAATATGGAATGTAGTAATTGAACATGTGAAGAAATATAATATAGGGATGATAGTTATAAGTCATGAAAAAGCATTAGTAGATAGAATTTGTACAAGAGTAGTAGATTTAACTAAGTTTGCAATGCATCATGATATATATGAAAATGGATATTATAGTAATAAAAAAGAACATAAAAAACATAATCATAATCATACACATATACATAATCATGAGCATCTTCATGATCATATAGAAGGTATCGGACATGACCATAATCATGATAATGGGTTGACAGGAAGTCATATACATGAACATTTTCACGTACATGACCATGAACACGATAAAAATCATGAACATGTTAAAAGTTAAATAAAATAATATAATAAAAAGCTATGATTTATAATAAAACTTTTATAAATTATAGCTTTTTATTGTATTCTAAATAACTTTTTATTTTAGAAGAAGTAGATATTGGAGATGATTATAATATGCTATCTTACTTAAAATTTGAATAAACTATGGTTTTCGATTAAAATATATTTATAACTTTACAAATAGGAGGAATAAAATGAATTTAGATACATTAAATCCTGCCCAAAGAGAAGCTGTTGAGAAAACAGAAGGACCTGTTCTTATACTAGCAGGTGCGGGTTCGGGTAAAACAAGAGTTTTAACAACGAGGATTGCACATTTAATGGAAGATAAGAATGTTCAAGCCGCGAATATATTAGCTATAACATTTACAAATAAAGCTGCAACAGAGATGAGGGAAAGGGTAGAAGAAACTATTACAGATCTTGATACAAAAGATATGTGGATTACGACTTTCCACTCTTGTTGTGTACGTATACTTAGAAAAGGAATAAATAGAATAGGATACAATAGAAGTTTTGTAATATATGATAGTGCGGATCAAGTTACATTAATAAAAGACTGTTTAAAAGAATTAAACTTAAGTGATAAGGTATTTGAACCTAAGTCAGTTATAAGTACTATATCAGGAGCTAAAGATAAGCTATATAGCCCAGCTAAATTTAAAGAGTTATATAGAGATGATGCAAGAAATTCAAAAATAGCAGATATATATGCATTATATCAAGATCGTTTAAAAAGAAATAGTGCATTAGACTTTGATGATTTAATATATAAAACTGTTGAGTTATTTAGGGAAGACCCAGAAACATTAGAGTTTTATAGAAGTAGGTTTAAATATATAATGGTTGATGAGTATCAAGATACAAGTAAGGCTCAATATGAATTAATAAAAATGTTAGCAAGACAGCATCAAAACATATGTGTTGTTGGAGATGATGACCAAAGTATATATGGTTGGAGAGGTGCTGACATAAGGAATATACTTGAATTTGAAAAAGATTATGATGATGTTCATGTGGTAAAATTAGAGCAAAACTATAGATCAACGCAAATAATTTTAGATGCTGCAAATACCGTTATATCTAATAACATAGAAAGAAAAAGAAAAAAACTTTGGAGTGAACAAAAAGACGGAGAATTAATAAAGATACAACTTGCGTCTGATGAAATTGATGAAGCTGAATTTATAGCAGATACTATATCAAGATTAAAAAGAAGAGATAGAAGGAACTATCGTGACTTTGCCGTTCTTTATAGGGCAAATGCTCAGGCACGTCCAGTTGAAGATGCTTTAAATAGAAGTCAAATACCATATAATATTTATGGTGGAACTAAATTCTATGAGAGAAAAGAAATAAAAGACTTAATTGCATACTTAAGAGTTATACAAAATCCACAAGATGATATATCCTTAAAAAGAATAATAAATGTACCTAGAAGAGGTATAGGTCTTAGAACTATAGAAAAAATAGAAGATAGAGCTAGTTTAAAGCAAGAAAGTTTATATTCTGTACTTATAGATATAGATACTAATTCAGATATATCAACAAAAGCTAGAGCTAGTATAAGTGGATTTGTTGATTTAATGGGTACTTTAAGAACAATAAAAGAGGTATATCCAGTAAGTAAGCTAATAGAAAAGGTATTAGATACTTCAGGATATATAGATGAGTTGCAAAAAGATAGTAAAAAAGAAGAGGCAGAAGATAGAATAGAAAACTTAAAAGAATTTATATCAGTAGCATTAGAATTTGAACAAAATAGTGAGGAAAAAGATTTAGAAACATTCTTAACAACAGTTGCTCTTACTTCAGAATCTAGTGAAGATGAAAAAAATGATAAAGTTTCCTTAATGACTATACATACATCAAAAGGGCTTGAGTTTCCAGTTGTATTCTTAACAGGAATGGAGGAAAAACTATTCCCAATATCTAGAGCAATAACTTCTATGAGAGATTCTGATATCGAAGAAGAAAGAAGACTTTGTTATGTTGGTATAACTAGAGCAAAAGAAGAGTTATATATGACATTAACACAAAAAAGAACTTTATATGGTAAAACTAATCCATCAGTAGCATCTAGATTCATGGAAGAATTACCAAAAGAATGTATAGAAAGGCTTAACCAATCAGATAACGAATTAACTTATTCTAAAGCAAATTATAATATATTAGATAAATATACTAAAAAGTATATGAATAATATACAAAAATCATCCATTGCTAAGAAAGTAAATGCTACAGTTAAGGATACTGGAAAAGAAACTAATATAGACGATATTAAACCAGGATCAAAAGTACACCATCCTAAATTTGGGGTAGGAACAGTAGTTATGATGAAAGGTACTGATGTTACAATAGCATTTGATAATCAAGGTTTAAAAACAATAAATAAAGAATATACAACATTAGATTTATTATAAATTTAGGAGGGGTATTGTGAATACTAAAGAATTTGCTAAAGATTTAATAGATTATATATATAAAAGCCCAAACTCTTTTTATGCAGTAGATACATCTAAAAAACTTTTAGATGAAAATGGATTTAATGAGATTAAATTAAATGAAAAGTGGGATTTAGAAGTTGGTGGAAAGTACTATATAACAAAAAATTCTTCTGCACTAATAGCTTTTAAAATTAATACTAAAGACATAGAAAAAGAAGGATTTAAAATTATAGGTTCTCATTCTGATTCACCTTCATTTAGAATAAAGCCTAATTTTGAAATGAAAGCAGAAAATACTTACTTAAAACTAAATACAGAATGCTATGGAGGTCCCATTTTAAGTACATGGCTAGATAGGCCTTTATCAATAGCTGGTAGAGTTGTAATAAAGGGTGAAAATATATTAAAACCAATAGAAAGACTTATAAATATAAATAAACCAATTTGTATAATTCCTAATGTAGCAATACACTTAAATAGAAGTGTGAATGAGGGATACAAATATAATAAGCAAAAAGATATGTTACCTTTAATTGGATTGATAAATAACACATTAGAAAATAATAACTTATTAATTAAAGAAATAGCTAATGCGTTAAATATAGAAAAGAGTGAAATATTAGATTTCGATTTATTTTTATATGAATATGAAAAAGGATGCTTAATGGGTATAAATGAAGAATTTATATCGACAGGAAGATTGGACAACTTATCAATGGCTCATGCAAGTTTACATGCTCTTATAAATGCAAATGGAAAGAAAGGTATAAACTTAATTTCTATATTTGATAATGAAGAGATTGGTAGTTCAACTAAACAAGGTGCAGACTCTAATATGTTATTAAATACATTAGAAAGAATTTGTATATCATTAGGAAAAGATAGAGAAGAATTTTTTACATCAATGTACTCATCATTTATGATATCTGCAGATTTGGCTCATGGAGTCCATCCTAATATGGCTGAAAAGCATGATCCAACTAATAGACCAGTCCTTGGAAGAGGTCCTGTAATAAAAATAAATGCAAATCAGTCATATACAAGTGATGCTTATTCATCATCAATATATAAATGTATATGTAAAGAAGCAAATGTAGACTATCAAGAATTTGTAAATAGATCAGATGAAAGAGGAGGAAGTACAATAGGTCCTATATCATCTACTCATATAGATATACCATCTGTAGATATAGGAAGCCCAATACTTGCTATGCACTCAATAAGAGAATTAGGTAGTGTAAAAGACCATTATGATATATATAAAACATTTAATACATTTTTTGAAGTATAAAGAAAAGGAGTATTAACTATGAGAATAGGATTATGCCTTCCTGGAGGAGGAGCTAAGGGATCTTATCAAGCAGGAGTGATAAAAGCATTAAATGATAAAGGGATTAACAATTTTGCATCTATATCTGGAACATCCATAGGATCAATAAATGGATACTTTGTATTCACAGACAATGTTGAAAACTTAGAAGATATGTGGATAAATATTGAGGAAAATTCAGAAAATAAAGTTAAAATTATAAATAATACTGTGGATAATTCTGAAATTATAAATGCTTTAGAAAAGCTTGATAATAAATATAATAAAGATACTAAGTTTTTTGTAAATTATGTACATATAAGCAATAAAAATATAGAAGAAATAGTAACAGATGTATCTAATTTAGATAAGAAGGAATGTTTGAATGCTATAAAGTATAGCTCACTTTTACCATTTAACCCAAAAGGTATGTTACCATTAAAAGAACAATTTATTAAAGATTTAAATGAAGGTTTATATGAAAATGAAAAGCTAGATGGAGGATTAGTTAGAAATACTCTTGTAGAGCCTTTGATAGATGAAGATATGGACAAAATAATAATTATATCAACTAGACATGATTATAAACTGCCAGAAAATATAAAATCTAAAATAGATGAAGATAAAATAATAATAGTTAGACCAAATAGTGTACTTACAAGCAAAGATACACTTAGATTTAATAAAGAATTCTGTGAAAGTATGTACAAAGAGGGATATGAAATAGGTAAGTTACTAAATTTATAAAAGTAATCAAATAATATGAACAATTATATGTTAATTAATAGAATTGTATCAAATGTATTGAATAAAATTTGAAAAATTAGTATAATATAAAAGTTCTTCAAAAATGACAAAAACAGACATGGAGTTGATATAAATTATGGCAACTAAAAGAATCGCCGTTTTAGGTGGTCCAAGATGTGGGAAAACAACATTAATACAACATTTATATGTTGAAATGAAAATAGCTGGATTAAATGCAGGATATGCTTTAGAATACTCAACTGAATACTTAAAAGATAAGGGTATGATAGAGACTATATCTGAACAATATGGAATATATTTAGGGCAAAAAAAATTAGAAGATGAATTATCAAGCTTTGATTATGCTCTTACAGATTATGCAACTTTTGTACCTTACATATATGGAAGATTTATGTTAGGAAATAAAGAAAGAACTAAAAAAGAAATAGAAATATTAAAAGATTTATATTCTCTTGCATTAGAAGATATTCAAAACTATGATATGATAGTTTATGTACCAAGAGAATTTGGATATGTTCAAGACGGTGTTAGATGGCAAGCAGAGGATATAGCTTTACAGATAGATGATGCTATATTACAATTCTTAAAATCTGAAAATATAAACTTCATAGAAGTTAAAGGGTCTACAAAAGATAGAGCTAAGCAAATATTAGAATTATTAAAAATAGACTACAAAGAAACACCACAATTAAACAAAGAAGATAAGAATACTAAAACAAAATAAGTTTTGTTTTTATTATATAAAATAGTGTTAAGTTTATTCTTAACACTATTTTTAGTTTTAAGAATTAATTAGATTTAGAATTTTATTTTTATATGGCGAATATTGGCTTTATTTTTTATTATGTTAGTATATAATATATATGATATACATAATTCAATTTGGAAGGAGAATAACAAAATGGAAAATAAAAACCCAATAGTAACTATAGAAATGGAAAATGGAAAGAAGATAGTAGCAGAGTTATACCCAAATATAGCTCCAAATACTGTTAAAAACTTCGTAAGTTTAATAGAAAAAGGATATTACAACGGAGTTGGATTCCACAGAGTAATACCAGGATTTATGATACAAGGTGGATGCCCAAATGGAAATGGAATGGGTGGACCAGGATACTCTATAAAAGGAGAATTCACAAACAATGGATTCACTAATAACTTAAAGCATGAAAGAGGAGTATTATCAATGGCTAGAACAATGAATCCTAACTCAGCAGGTTCTCAGTTCTTTATAATGCATCAAACATCTCCACATTTAGATAGAGAATATGCATCTTTTGGTAGAGTTATAGAAGGATTAGATGTAGTAGATGAAATAGCTAATACAAGAACAGATAGAATGGACAAGCCAAAAGAAGCTCAAACAATGAAGAATGTTACAGTAGAAACATTTGGAGTGGATTATTCAGACGTAGAAAAAATGTAGTTTAAAAAAGTTTTAAATATAGTGATTTTTATCTTTACAATATGTCGAATTTTGTATAGAATAGTAAAGTGATAAATCCAAAAACGCATTTAAACAAAAAGAAATATTAATGTTAAACCAGTTAATTGATTACACCATCATAGTGAATCAAGCAAATAAAACGTATTTTATAAAAAAAGATGAACTCTTAGAGTTCATCTTTTTTATTTTATATTACATATTTCTAACTGCAGTAGTTAAGTTTGGTACTAATTGTTTTTTTCTTGAAACTACACCTGGTGCAAATACACCTTGAGCACCAGCAACATTAAACGCTTCAGAAATTAACTTATCTTCAGCTTTGTATATAAGATAAGAACCTTCTTGTATTATATCAGTTATAGCAAGAATTAGCATATCATATTCAGTAGAGTTTATATAAGATAAGAATTGATCTTGCTTAGCGAATATAGAGTCTATATCTAAAGTAAATACTTGACCTATACCAACTCTCTTACCACTCATATTAAATTCTTTAAAGTCCATATTTACGATTTCTTCTATGCTGAATTCGTCTAAAGAAGTTCCGAATTTGAACATTTCCATTCCATAGCTTTCCATATCAACACCAGCTATTTTACTTAATTCATTAGCAGCTTCTTTGTCTAATTTAGTAGTTGTAGGAGATTTAAATATTAAAGTATCTGATAATATAGCAGATAATAATAATCCAGCAATATGTTTAGGTACTTCAACATTGTGTTCTTTAAACATCTTGTAGATTATAGTACAAGTACATCCAACAGGCATAACTCTTATTGATAAAGGTACATCAGTAGATATTCCACCTATCTTATGATGATCAACTATTTCAACTAGGTTAGCTTGTTCTATACCATCAGCACTTTGAGCAACCTCATTGTGGTCAACTAATACTACATTTTTCTTAGTTGGATTTAAAAGGTGCTCTCTAGAAACTAATCCTAAGAAGTTATTATTATCATCAACTACAGGGTAAGATCTAAAGTCTGTGTTTAGCATAGTTTCTTTAACATCATCCGCATAATCACTTTCATTGAAAACAACTAAATTTTCTTTAGTTATTATATCTGCTAAGTAATTACATTGATTTATAATGTTTGATGTTTTATATGTATCAGCTTCAACTGATATTATAGAAACACCATTTTGTTTAGCAAGAGCTAATAATTCTTCGCTTATAGTAGTCCCGCCAGTAACAACTAAAAGTTTAACTTTAGTATCTATCGCATACTCTATCATATCGTATCTATTTCCAACTATACCGATATCACCTTCACATAATAAGTCCATCACTGTATCCATGTTGAATGATAAAGTAACAACTCTTCCTGTTACTTCTTCGTTACAATTTATAAGGACTGAACCATTAAGGTTCTTGCATATATTTGATATAGAAGTGTGTATAGTATTGAAATGTTGATGAAGAAGGCTTTCAGCTATTTCTTTCATAGTTATTATTCCTTCAAACTTACCACATTCAGATACTACAGGTAAAGTCTTAACACCTTTATCACTCATAAGAGAATATGCTTCTAAAACTGAAGCTGATGGAGTTAAAGCTTCAACTTTATCATAGCTTAAGTCCTTAACTTGTATTTTTACGTTATCTAATATTTTAGGAGCATCTACTTTAAAATAATTTAAAGCAAATTGAGCTTCTTTTCTTGGCTCTCCTAAAGCGCATGCTACTGCGTTTTCACCTAATTGATTTTTTAGGTATGTTAATGAAATTGATGAGCATATTGAATCTGTATCTGGATTCTTGTGCCCGAAAACTAATAATGTCATTTTAAAACTCCTTTCATAAAAAAGTGAATATAATTAACTAAAATCATTTTGATAATAGGTTAAGACTAAGTTTAATTCCTAAATATTATACCAAAAGGAGGCAGATATTTGTTGATAAAAAGGAAAAAAATTAATAAAGTACTTGTATTATTACCCATTTTAATACTCATAATAACGTTAGATTTTACTATTAAAACATTTATAAATGAAAATAATGAATATGAAGATAATACAAAAGTATTATCTACGATAAGTCAAGTTTTAGATTTAAATACTGTAAAGTATACTTATAGTAATATTGTAGCAGTAAAAAAGGATAAAAGTATAAATGATATAAAAATACCTTTTACTGAGCAATCTTTTATTATTAAGTATGAAGGAATAATAAATGGAGGAATCAAACCAGAAGATATACATATAGTAGAGAATACAGGTAAAAAAATAAAAATAGAAGTAGAACAGTGTAGAATACTAGATCATTACATTGATGATGAAAAGTTATATGTTTATGATGTAAAGAATTCTATATTTAATAAATTAGATACTAATGAAATTTTATCAGATATTAGTAAGTATAAGGACGAATATGAAGAAAAAATAATTGAAGAAGGTTTTATAGATGAAATAAAAGTAAGTACAAAGACCAGCTTATCAAATTTATTAAAAAATATAGGATACGAAGAAATTATAATTACATTTAAATAGATTCTATATGAAAAAGTTTATTAAGATATAAGTATTTATAATTATCTTAATAAACTTTTTGCTTTATAAAAACAAAGAATGTATAAAATTTAACAAATGAAAAAATTAGTAAAATTGTATACAATATGCTGAATATATTAAAAAAGTATGAAAAAAATTATAGTTAAAGTATTGAAAAATAGACATTTTTTAATAGGATAAAAATAAAAACGTTTTCTTAGAAACTTGTTGAAAAAAATTTAACAAAATCTATTGACACTTAAATTAAGATAAAGTATCATAAATTACATAATAAGTTTGTTAAATAACTAACGTAATTTAAATAAATTTTATGGGGGTATAAATATGAGCAAAGAGTCAAGAAAGCTAAAAGTAGTGGATAATGAATGTAGTGTTGAAAATATGATAAATGAATTAGTTGAAAAAGCAGAAAAAGCAAAACAAGCAATGCTAAGCTTAGATCAAGAAGCAATAGATAATATAGTTAGAGAAATGTCTATGGCAGGTCTTGATAAGCACATAGAGCTTGCTCAAATGGCAGTGGAAGAAACTAAAAGGGGTATCTTCGAAGATAAAGTAACTAAGAACATGTTTGCTACAGAATATATATATAATAGTATAAAATACAACAAAACTGTTGGTGTTATAGAAAAGAACGAAGAAGAAGGGTATATGTTAATAGCTGAACCTATAGGTGTTGTTGCAGGGGTAACACCAGTTACTAACCCAACTTCTACAACAATGTTTAAATCAATAATATCAATGAAAGGTAGAAATCCAATAATATTCAGTTTCCATCCATCAGCTCAAAAATGTTCTTCAGAAGCTGCAAGAATATTAAGAGATGCAGCTATAAAAGCAGGTGCTCCTAAAGACTGTATACAATGGATAGAAAAACCATCAATAGAAGCTACTAATTTACTAATGAAGCACGATGGAGTATCAATGATACTTGCAACTGGTGGACCAGGAATGGTTAAATCAGCTTACTCTTCAGGAAAGCCAGCTCTAGGGGTTGGAGCCGGTAATGTTCCTTGCTACATAAATAAAACTGCAGATATAAAACAAGCAGTAAATGATTTAATATTATCAAAAACTTTCGATAATGGAATGATATGTGCTTCTGAGCAAGCAGTTATAATAGATGAAGAAATATACAATGAAGTAACTGATTTAATGAAATATTATGGATGTTACTTTGTAAATAAAGAAGAAAAAGAAAAATTACAAAATTTAGTAATAGACAATAATACTTGTTCATTAAATCCAAATATAGTTGGACAAAGTCCATATACTATAGGACAAATGGCTGGAATAAATGTTCCAAAAGATGCAAAAATGATAGTTGCAGAACTTGAAAAAGTAGGAATGGAAGATCCTTTATCAAAAGAAAAATTAAGTCCAGTACTTGCTTGCTTCAAGGTTAAAAATGCACAAGAAGGTATACAAAAATGTGTAGAGATGACTGAGTTTGGCGGATTAGGACATTCAGCTGTAATACACTGTAATGACGACGATGTGATTTTAGAATTTGGTCAAAAAGTAAGAACAGGTAGATTACTTGTAAATGCACCATCAACTCATGGAGCAATAGGTGATATATACAACGTTAATACACCATCATTAACATTAGGATGTGGATCAATGGGGAATAATTCAACAACAGAAAACGTATCAGCAACTAACTTAATAAATGTTAAAAAAGTTGCAATGAGAAAAGTAAATATGCAATGGTTCAAGGTACCAGAAAGAATATACCATGAATTTGGTTCTATAAGCTACTTAGAAAAATTACCAAATGCTAACAGAGTAATGATAGTAACTGATAGAGTCATGGTTCAATTAGGAAATGTAGATAAGATAACTAATCAATTAAGAAAAAGAAGAAATCCTGTTATGATAGATGTATTCTGTGACGTAGAGCCAGATCCATCTGTAGAAACAGTATTAAATGGTGCAGAAGCTATGAGAAAATTCAAGCCTGACACTATAATAGCTCTTGGTGGAGGTTCAGCAATGGATGCTGCTAAAGCTATGTGGTTATTCTATGAAAATCCAGAAGCAAACTTTGATGATTTAAGATTAAAGTTTGCTGATATAAGAAAGAGAGTATTTAAGTTCCCTAAATTAGGAAGACAGGCTCAATTAGTAGCTATACCAACTACTTCAGGAACTGGTTCAGAAGTTACTTCTTTTGCAGTTGTTACAGATAAAGTAAATAATATGAAATATCCTTTAGCTGACTATGAGTTAACTCCAGACGTGGCTATAATAGACCCAACTTTAGTTATGACAGTACCAGCAGGTGTTACAGCAGATACAGGAGTTGATGTTTTAACTCATGCTATAGAAGCGTATGTTTCAATAATGGCAACTGATTATACAGATGCATTAGCATTAAAAGCAATACAGTTAGTATTCGATTACTTACCAAAAGCTTATAAAAATGGAAACGATAAAGAAGCAAGAGAGAAAATGCATAATGCATCTTGTATGGCAGGTATGGCATTTACAAATGCTTTCTTAGGAATAAATCATTCATTAGCTCATAAGTTAGGTGGAGAATTCCATATACCACATGGGAGAGCAAATGCTATATTATTACCACATGTTATAAAGTACAACGCTACTAAACCTTCTAAATTCGTTGCGTTCCCTAAATATAAGGAGTTCGTAGCTGATAAGAAATATGCTGAAATAGCTAGATTCTTAGGATTAAAAGCTAATACTGTAGAAGAAGGTGTTCAAAGCTTAATAGATGAAGTAAACAACTTATTAGTTGAATTAAATATACCAAAAACAATAAAAGAGTGTGGAGTATTAGAAGAACAATTCCTATCAAAAGTAGATAAATTATCTTTAGATGCTTTTGATGATCAGTGTACTCCTGCTAACCCAAGATTACCACTAGTTGAAGAGTTAAAGGGAATATACTTAACAGCTTTCGGACAATCAAAAGAAAATTAATCCTTACAAACTACAAATGTAATTTATAGAATATTCATAATAATTATTGGCTAGTTAGATTAAATGATTTATTATCTAATTAACAATAAAAATAAGGGGCCTTAAAGGCTCCTTATTTTTTTGTTCTTGTTATTAAAACTTTTTCTTTATTATTTTTTATATTAAAAATATAGTCTTTATAATCAAATTCAAAGTTTGCAAATGCAGAGAATAAATCTATATCTCTCATAAAATGTACAGTCATTAAATGGCTTTTTTTATTTATTCTTAATATTAATGATCTTACAAAGGGAAATTGAATTCTACCATTAAAAAAATCATTTTCACTACACTCTAAGTCTAAACTACGATAATTTACGTCTATAAATATATCTACATCATCGTTCTCTTCTCTTATTATTCTATATTCAAAATCTATATCTAGTTTTAATAATCCTATTTCTATCATATATGCCACCTCTTATTTTTAATATAATGTCTTAATCTAAATTATTAATAATTATAACTTATATGCTTATATTTAACTATATAAAATAAAAAAGAGCTTTCATTGGGGGAATGAAAGCTCAAAATTGGGGGAGATTGAGTTAAATATTTAATTTTCATTAATATTATGGACCCAATCAAAAATTAATATACATAAAAATAAAAAATTTATTTTTAATTTTTATCCCAATTTAAATAATGAAATGTATTTAAATAAATAAACTTATCTTTTAGGGTTTATAAACTTAGCTCCTAAATATTTCTTTATATCTTCATCTGAAGAAAAATCATCTATAAGTATTTCTCTACCGCTATCTTCTAAAATAACTAAAACCTCACAGTCACCTTTTAAGAAGGCTTTTTGAACTGTTTCAGCTCTAACTTCTCTTTTTTTAGTTATGCCTTTTTTAGTTTTTTCATAATCTTTAACGAAATAGCTATCCATCATGTTTATTATTTTTGTATATCTAGTCATGAAATTACCTCCTACGATTAATCATATAAAATGTGTTATAATAATTGTTTGTATTAACCTAATAATTATAACAAGGAGTAATAACAATGACTAGTATAAAAAAAGTAGATATTTTTAAATGTATAGATTTTGCTAATGAAAATAAATTATTTGATAAATTAAATAATATTTATAGTAGCTTACCAAGTGGAGATTGTACTGGATGTGGTAAGTGTTGTATGGAATCAGTGGGAATTAACTTAACAGAGTTTTTAAATATATATAATTACTTAAAAGATAAAGAAATATTAAGAAAGAACTCATTAGATAGAATAATCGAGTATTATTTCTTAGAGTATTCAAATAAGAGATGTTGTACTTTTAGGGATGAAAATAATAGATGTTTAATTTATGAAGTTAGACCACTAAATTGTAGACTATTTGGACACTGGAAAAAGGATGATTATAACAAGAATTTAGATAACGTAACTAAAAGAAATCAAGAGTATAGAGATTTTATGAAATCAGAACATGGATTTGATATAAGTGATGAGGTAGTAAACTTTAAAATAAAATATTGCGAAGATTTTAAGCCTGATAAAGACTATTTAGATAAGTCTGATAGGCTAAGTTTTTCTGATGAAATAATGACTTTAGATTCTAGATTTTTTGCAAATGAGATTATAGATATAGAGTTTAGAGATAGAGGAATAGTAGAGTACTTTATAGAATCTCTATTAAGTCAAAATGTAGCTTATAATATAAAAGTGAAGATTTCTAAAGATGAAAGGATTAGGTGTAGAACAATAAAAAGACTTAAGAAAATTTTAATAAGATAAGTGGTGAATATATGAGTTTAATAAATATAAGGGGCAATACTTATTATATTAAAGGTGGAACTAATAGTGGATTGTATTTATTTACAGATAACACAGCTATTATTATAGACCCAGGCTTACCAGGATTAAGACCAAGAAAAATTATTAAAGAGTTAAAAGAAAATAACATAGAAATAAGTTATATAATAAATACTCATGAGCATGATGACCACTATGGAGCATGTAAAGAATATAAACTAGAAAACAAAAATATAAAGATACTATCATCTAAGTATGCGAAACTATATATAGAGAATCCAGAGCTATTTTCAAAGTATATAATCGGAGGGAAATCTAATAAGTTTCTTGATGAATTTTTTAAAAGAAGTAATCAAAGTAGCTTATATATAGATGAAGAGTTAACTTTGGGCAATGTTATTATAAATAAAGAAGTTTTTAAAATTATAGAATTTAAAGGTCATACACCTGGAAGTATAGGTGTTATGACTAAGGATAAGGTATTGTTTGTAGGTGATTTATTAGTAAGTGAAGATATGCTTAATAAATATGATTTTTTATTTGTTTTTGATATTAAAGATTATATAGAAAGTTTAAATAAATTAAAAACTATAAACTTTGAATATATGGTGCTAGGACATGGAAAAAATATAATAAACAAAGATGATAGTTATAAGTTAATAGAAAAACATGAGAATGCTATAAATAATTACATTAACCAAATTAAAGAGGATTTAAAAGAGCCTATGGGAATAGAAGCCCTATTAAAAAATATAATTGTAAGAAACGATTTACATTGCAACTATAAGGAGTTTTATTTTTATAAAAGCTCACTAGTATCAATAATAAGCTATTTATGTGATTTAGATGAAGTAAGTTATACAATACAGGGTGGGGAACTGCTTTATTATATCCAAAAAAATCAAATTATGATAAAATAAGTATGACTGTAAAAATAGAAATAAAGGGTGAGCAAGATGGAATATGAAAGATGGGATGAAGTATTGGCTCCTTATGAACATGCGGTAGAAGAACTAAAAGTTAAATTTAAAAATATAAGAAAAGAATTTTTAACTAAGGGAGAATATTCCCCAATTGAATTTGTTACAGGAAGAACTAAGAAAATAGCCTCAATTATATCGAAGGCTAAAAGACTTGATATAGATGATATAGAAGGTACTATGGAAGATATAGCTGGTATAAGAATAATGTGCCAGTTTGTTGAAGATATATATACTATAGTAAACTTAATTAAAAATAGAAGTGATATGAGCATTGTGTATGAAAAAGATTATATAAAGAATTTTAAAGATAGCGGGTATAGAAGTTATCACGTTATAATAAAGTACCCAATAAATTCAATAGCTGGTTCAAAAGAGATTTTATGTGAGATACAAATTAGGACTTTAGCAATGAACTTTTGGGCTACTATAGAGCATTCTTTAAAGTATAAATATGAGCATTATATACCAGAAGATCTAGCAGTAAGATTGAGAAGAGCAGCAGATGCTGCGTTCTTATTAGATCAAGAAATGAGTGAAATAAGAGAAGATATAATGAAGGCTCAAGTAATGTATCAAGTGAAAACTGTAACAGTTAGGGATATACTCAATAAAATTCAAGAGTTATACAACCTAGGAGATACTCATAAGGCAATAATTTATCAAAGAAGATTAGACAAAATTGATAACGAAGAAGATATAACAGAGATAATTAGATTAAAAAGAGAAATAGATGATTTATTAGAAGTGTATAAAGACACTAGAAAGAAATAAAGGGGGAGCCGTCTCAAATAATTTTGGGGTGGCTCTTTTGATTAAATTTAGGACACAAAAGAGAGGAATTAAGTATGAGTTTATATGCAATAGGAGACTTACATTTTTCAACATCTGTAAATAAGCCGATGAATATATTTGGAGGTAACTGGAATAATCATGAAGAGAAAATAATAGAAAGCTGGAAAAGTAAAGTAAAGAAAGAAGATACAGTTCTTGTATTAGGAGATACCTCTTGGGGGATAAATTTATCAGAGGCTAAATCTGATTTAGATATAATAAGTGAACTTGAAGGTAATAAGATTTTTATAAAGGGAAATCATGATTATTGGTGGACTACAGTTACAAATCTAAATAAGTTATATGATAATTGCAAATTCTTACAAACTAACTTTTACGAGTATGAAGACTATGCTATATGTGGTGGTAGAGGGTGGATTTGCCCAAATGATGTAAAATTTGATAGTAAAGATGAACAGATATATAAAAGAGAAGAAAATCGTATAAGAATATCTTTAGAATCAGCTAGAAAAAAAGGATATGAAAAGATAATAGTCATAACTCATTATCCACCTACTAATGATAAATTAGAAGAGTCAATATTTACAAAGCTGTATGAAGAATATAATGTAGAAAAAGTTATATATGGTCATCTACATGGAAGAGAATCTTTTAAGATGGGACTTAAAGGAATTCGAAATGGAGTAGAGTATATATTAGCTTCTTGTGACTATTTAAATTTTAATTTAGTTAAAATATTAGATTAATAAGTAAATTAAATGTAAATAATATAAAAATGGGGGGAAATATTAATTTTATTTATAAAGGAGAATTTAGTAAATGAGATGGATATTAGTATTCATATTTTTATATGTTATACCCCTAATAATATTATTTAGAAATTATAAAAACTTAAAACGCTCATGTATATATGGAAGTATATATGTTGTACTGGTTACAACTATAGCAATTAGTAATGTATATATGAGTGGACTTAGTAAAATAGAGGAATCTTTGTATTATAAAAATTCTGATATTGATCAAAGATATAAAGAAAAATATGAATCAAACTTTGATAATAGCATGAAAAATAATATTGCAAGGGAAGAAAATAAAGAAAAAGAAAATAAAGATAAATCAGTATCTAAAATTGAAGATGAGAAAATCAATATGGAGACTGAAAAGGATGAATCTGTTATAAAAAATAATAAAGTAACTGATTTAGAAAAGTTAGATGAATTTAAAAAAGATATTTATGATATAGAAAGGGTAGCATTAATTCCTATGAGGGAATGTATTCCATATACTAAAGACATAGCTAAAAGTCTTAGTAAAATATCACAAATTAAAGATGATATTTTATATGCACAGGAAATGTGTAGAGATGTAATCGATATATATGAAAGTATGGATATACCAAGTTTATCTAAGGGTGAATATGAATTAGTTCTTAGTAATGCAAGGGATGATGTAAAAAAAGCATATGAGCTAAGAGAAAAAGCTATGGAAAATGCAGTTAAACTTTTAGAAACAAAAAATCCTAAATATATAGGTAAAATAACGGAGTATTTAAAACTATCAGATAATCATATATCTAGCTTTAAAGAAAAAGTAACAGACTTAAAAGAAGAAATAAATGAAGAATAAGTATAAAATATTAAAAAGCTTGCCTTATTAGGCAAGCTTTTTGGTATTATATACATATACTTAGATTATAGATTTTAATTTATAATTGAAGTTGTACTATAATTTAAAACTATTAATTTAGAAGATATTAGTGGAGGGGTTTATGAAAAAATTAAACATATGTGTTGATATAGATGGGACAATAACTAGTCCTTACCATTTCCTACCGTATTTAAATGATATGTATAATAAGAACTTAACTGAAAAAGAATGTACAACTCTTGACTGGAAAGAGTTATACGGAGATGACATGGAAGACTTATTAGGTAAATTTCATAATGAATATATGCATGCTTATGAAGAAGCAGAAGTTATTGAAGGTGCAAATGAGGTTATAGCTGAATTATGTGCAACAAATAACCTATATTTCGTTACAGCAAGGAGCTCAGATTTGACTGATATTACAACTAACTGGCTAAAACAAAAAGGTTTTTCAGACATAGAGGTATATTTACTAGGTAGCGATTATAAAATAGAAAAAGCAAGAGAATTAGGTTGTCATATATTTATAGAAGATAACCCTTGGAATGCTATTCAAATAGCTAATGCAGGAATAGACGTTATCTTAATAGATACAAACTACAATAAAGACATTGATCACAATAGAATAACTAGAGTAAGTAATTGGAGTCAGATAAAAGATTTAATACAAAGTAACTACTAACACTTATTATGGGGGAGGCGATTTAATGATAGAGTTAAAATTAAAAAACAGAAAAGGAAATTTTCGAGCGAATAGCAATGAAGTAAAGGATATTTTAAATTTGCGCCCAGATTTTGAATATGTACAAGATATATCAAATAGTATAAAACAAAATAATATGATGGCATTTGATTGTAAATTATCAGAAGATATATTTTCTATGGAAGAGATAGAAGAGTTGTTAGATGAAATGGGAGAAAATATAGATGAATCTTACTTCGATGTTATTTTTGATGATATAAGAGTTTATTTAAAGGATGCAACAGATGAAATTGAAGCTGAGTTACAAGATAAATATTTAGTGGATAATATAAGATGTTTCTTTGATGTTTATAATATTGATCAAGAATTTACAGACTTTAAGTTTGTATTTTTAGTAAGCTTTGAAGATATAAAGATATCATCACTTACGAACTTAGCAAAAATAGTATCTAAAAGACAGTTAGTAGGAGCATCTAAATTTTATAGCTAGTAAATGTAAAAGGGAATGTTTAAAACATTCCCTTTTACATTTATAATATATAGTTTAAGAATTATGCTTTATTTATTGAACCGAATAATTCCATTTTTTCTTTAACACATGCTTTTATAGCTTCAAATCCTGGAGCTAATAATTTACGAGGGTCAAATCCCTTACCTTCTAAATCTTTTCCAGATTCTATGTATTTACGAGTAGCATCAGCAAATACTAATTGACACTCTGTATTAACATTTATTTTAGAAACCCCTAATGATATAGCTTTTTTTATCATATCTTCAGGTATACCAGTACCACCATGTAATACTAATGGCATTTCACCTGTAGCTTCGTTTATAGCAGCAAGAGCATCGAAGTTTAACCCTGCCCAGTTTTCTGGATATTTACCATGTATATTACCTATACCAGCAGCTAACATATCAACACCTAATTCAGCTATTTGCTTACATTCAGCAGGATCTGCTATTTCACCAGCACCAACAACACCATCTTCTTCTCCACCTATAGAACCAACTTCTGCTTCTACAGATATACCTTTAGAATTTGCTATTGATATTATTTCTTTTGTTTTAGATATATTTTCTTCTATAGAGTAGTGAGAACCATCAAACATAACAGAAGAGAATCCTGCTTCTATTGTTTTTAATGCTCCTTCATAGCTACCATGGTCTAAGTGAAGAGCAACTGGAACTGTTATGTTTAATTCTTCTAACATTCCATTTACCATTCCAACTATAGTTTTATAACCACCCATGTATTTTCCAGCACCTTCAGATACACCTAATATAACTGGTGAATTGTTTTCTTGAGCTGTTAATAATATTGCCTTAGTCCATTCTAAGTTGTTTATGTTGAATTGACCTACAGCATATTTCCCTTCTCTTGCTTTATTTAACATTTCTTTAGCAGAAACTAACATAGTTAAACCTCCATAAAACGATATTTATAAAATTTACCCATCTTCTATATTATAACTTTAAAATAAAAAAAGGTATATAGTAAATTGTAATAACTTTAAAATAAAAGTATAATAATATCTATAAATTAGTATGAGAAGAAATTTTTATTATAACTACCGTAAATGATGGTTATATTGTTAAATGAGGTCAAAATTTTTACTTAAGGAAAGGTAATATAAATGGCAAAAAAATTACGTATTGATAAAGTACTTTCAAATATAGGTTGTGGAAGTAGAGCGGAGATAAAAAAGTATTGCAAGCAAGGTATCATAGTAGTTAATGGAAAAACTGTATCTAATCCAGGATTACAAGTAGATACAGAAAAAGATGAAATATTATTTAATGGAGAAAAAGTTACATATAGAGAATTCATATATCTAATGATGAATAAGCCAGATGGATATATAAGTGCAACTTTTGATAAAAGAGATCCTATAGTACTAGATTTAATAGATTCTTCATACTTGGTATTTGAACCATTTCCAGTTGGTAGATTAGATAAAGATACTGAAGGATTATTAGTACTTACTAATGACGGTCAATTATCTCATAGAGTTTTATCTCCTAAAAAGCATGTACCAAAAACTTATTATGCTAAAATAGATGGAGTAGTTACTGATGAAGATATAAGGGCATTTGAAAAAGGTGTTATTTTAGATGATGGGTATGAGACTATGCCTTCACAATTAAAAATATTGAAAAGTGATGAAGAGTCAGAAATAGAATTAACTATACATGAAGGAAAATTCCACCAGGTAAAAAGAATGTTTGAGAGTGTAGGTAAAAAAGTAGTATACTTAAAAAGACTTTCTATGGGAAAATTAAAATTAGATGAAAGTTTAGCTTTAGGAGAGTATAGAGAGTTAACTGAGGAAGAAATAAAACTAATAGAAGAAAGATAGTTTTAAATATATAATTTAGCGGAGGAAATACAGTGAAAAGAAGAGACATAATTGAATTTGAAGTAGATAAAATGGAGTTTGGCGGAACTACTGTTAGTATGCTAGATAAGAGAGAAATCCACATGAAGGGCGGAATAAGTGGACAAAAAGTTAAAGCGGTAGTAAAAAAGGCTAGAAGTAAAAAAGCAGAAGTTAAGATGATAGAAGTATTAGAAAAATCACCAATAGAAACAGCAACTACTTGTAAACATTTTGGAGAATGTGGAGGGTGCTCTATATTATCTGTTCCATATGAAAAGCAACTTGAAATAAAAGAAAGACAAGTTATGGACTTATTTTTAAGTCAAGATATATTTGGATTCCAATTTTTAGGGATAGAGGGTAGCCCTCAAAATAGGCTTTATAGAAATAAAATGGAGTACACTTTTGGAGATGAAATGAAAGATGGACCACTTACATTAGGTCTTCATAAAAAAGGTAGACACATAGATATATTAACTGTTGATGGATGTTTACTAGTAGATAAGGATTTTATAAAAGTATTAACTTCAACTGTTAAATATTTTGATGAAAAAAAATTGCCATATTACAGATGTATGAGCCATAAAGGATACCTTAGAAATCTTGTTGTGAGAAAAGGTATAAACACTAATGAATTAATGGTTAATATAGTTACTTCATCTCAAGAAGATTTTGATATGACTGAATATAAAGAAATGTTATTAAATCTTGATACAGATGCAGAAATAGTAAGTATATTGCATACTATAAATGATGGGCTTGCTGATGCAGTTCAATGTGATGAATTACGAGTATTACATGGTAGAGATTATATCAATGAAGAACTATTAGGACTTAAATTTACAATATCTCCATTCTCATTCTTCCAGACAAATACTAAAGGAGCTGAAAAACTTTATACAATAGCTAGAGAGTTTGTAGGTGATCATGAAAATAAAGTAGTATTTGACTTATATAGTGGTACAGGAACAATAGGACAAGTTATGGCTGGTGCAGCTAAAAAAGTTTACGGAATCGAATTAATAGAGGAAGCAGTTGTTGCAGCTAATAATAATGCTAAATTAAATGGATTAGATAATTGTGAATTTGTAGCAGGTGATGTTGCTAAGACTGTTAAAAACTTTAAAGTTAAGCCTGATTTAATAATAGTTGATCCACCAAGACCAGGTGTTCATAAAGATGCTATAAGGGATATATCAGGATTTGGTGCGAAAGAAATAGTTTATATTTCATGTAATCCAAAGACTTTAGTTTTAGACTTAGTTGAATTTAAAAAGTTTGGATATGATGTAGAAAAAGTTAAGTGTATGGATATGTTCCCAAATACTCCTCATGTTGAAACTATAGTTAAGTTAAAAAAAGTACAATAAAAATACACTAATATGATCAAAAATGGCTAAACAGATTCTGTTTAGCCATTTTTATTTTTAAGAAATAAGAGTATAATATTAAGCTAGATTATAAAAAATGTTAATTTTGGGAGGATAATATATATTTATGGATTTTAGTGGATTGATTAATTTGCAAATTATGATGTTTTTACTAGTTGTAATTGGTATAGTATTAAAAAAGAAAGATGTTATTACGGAAGAAGGAAAAAATGTTATTACTGATATTGTTATAAATGTTATCTTACCATGTAATGTTATAAATTCTTTTTATGTTGAATTTTCAAAAGATATATTGATAAATGGAATAACTATTCTATTAGTATCTTGTTTACTTCAATTTGTATGCACATTTCTAAGCTCTACATTATTTCAAAAGGTTAATAAGGAAAGACGTACAGTACTTCAATATGCAACTGTTTGTTCTAACGCAGGATTCTTAGGTAATCCTGTAGCAGAAGGAATTTATGGATCGATGGGACTTTTATACGCATCTATTTACTTAATACCTCAAAGAATTGTAATGTGGTCTGCAGGACTTTCTTATTTTACTGAATCCTCTAGTAAAAAAGACTTAATAAAAAAAGTAGTAACTCATCCATGTATAGTAGCAGTTGGAATAGGGCTTATTATTATGATATTTCAAATTAAATTACCGATATTTTTAAGTGATACTATTAAAAGTATTAGCGGGTGTACAACATCAATATCCATGATTTTAATAGGTTCAATACTTGCAGATGTTGATATAAAAGATATGTCATCAAAGCTTATGTGGGCATTTTCTTTATTAAGATTAATTATAATCCCCCTTATAGTTTTAGTTGGATGTAAAATAACTAATATACAATCTTTAATAACGGGAGTAGCAGTTGTTTTAGCTGGTATGCCTGCTGGAAGTACAACTGCAATTTTAGCATCTAAATATGGTGGAGATGCAGAGTTTGCAAGTAAATGTGTCGTTTTAACAACAATACTTTCAATGCTTGCAATACCTATGTGGTGTATAGTATTATCTTTTGTATAGATATTTAAAGCAAGTAATTTTTATGGTTATATTATAATATATAGGTAGAGTATTTTATGAATTAGACCACAAGGGGGAAATATATTTATGATAAAATTAGTAGCAGCAGATATGGATGGAACTTTGTTAAATAGTAAAAAAGAATTATCACCAAATTTATTTGAAACAATAAATAAATTAAAGGAAAAGAATGTTAAATTTGCAATAGCAAGTGGTAGACAATATTATAATTTATTAAAAATATTTGAAGAGATAAAAAATGATTTAATATTTATAAGTGATAATGGTTCGATAGTATTTGAAGGTGAAGAGAGTATATTTATTAGTGAGATAGATGAAGAAAACTTAATTGAACCAATTCAATTAATAAGAAAAATGGATAATGTATATCCTATATTATGTGGGGAAAAATCAGCATATGTTGAAAATGATGATACAGAATTTTTATATAATGCAAAAATGTATTATGAACATTTGGAAATAGTAGAGAATATATTAGAAGTAATAAATAAAGATAGAATATGTAAAATAGCAGTTTATGATGGAAATGGAGCCGAAAAAAATAGCTATCCTAAATTAAAAAAATTTAGTGATAAATTACTTGTTTGCTTATCAGGTGAGAATTGGGTAGATTTTATGAATCTTGATATAAACAAAGGCCAAGCAATAAAAAGACTTCAAGAGATTTATTCTATATCATATGATGAATGCATGGCATTTGGAGATTATTTAAATGATTATGAAATGATGCAAGAATGTAAACATAGTTATGCAATGGCAAATGCTCATCCAAAGTTAAAGGAAGTTTGTAGTTATGAGGCAAAGTCTAATGATGAAGATGGGGTAGTAGAAGCATTAAATAATTATCTAACAAACTATTAAGAATTAAATCTTTAGACAAATTAGTTGGCAATTAGAAACTCTGTCCTATATAGGATGGAGTTTTTTTATAAATTTATAAGGAGATGTAAATATGAATAAAGAGGTTATATTAACAGGGGATAGACCTACAGGAAAATTACATTTAGGACACTACACAGGTTCATTAAAAAATAGAGTTGAGCTTCAAAATACAGATAAATATGAAATGTTTATAATGATAGCAGACCAACAAGCGTTAACTGATAATGCAAGAAATCCAGAGAAAATAAGAAATAACTTATTAGAAGTTTTATTAGATTACTTATCAGTTGGTGTAGATCCAAGTAAATCAAATATATTTATACAATCTCAAATACCTGAACTTAATGAGTTAACAATGCACTATTTAAATTTAGTTACAGTATCTAGACTTGAAAGAAACCCAACTATAAAATATGAAATTAAACAAAGAAATTTTCAAGCGAGTATACCAGCAGGATTTCTTATATATCCAGTAAGTCAAGCAGCAGATATAACTGCATTTAAAGCTAGTATAGTTCCAGTTGGAGAAGATCAAGAGCCTATGATAGAGCAAACAAGGGAATTAGTTAGAAGTTTTAACTCTATATATGGGGAGATTCTTATAGAACCAAAAGGTATATATCCTAAGGGAAATGCAGCTAGAATGCCAGGGATTGATGGAAAATCTAAAATGAGTAAATCATTAGGTAATGCTATATACTTAAGTGATGATCCAGATACTATAAATAGCAAGGTTATGAATATGTACACGGACCCAAATCATATAAGGATTGAAGATCCAGGAAACATTAAAAATAATACAGTATTCACATATTTAGACATATTCTGTAAAGATGGAATATATCTAGAAGAATTAAAAGAAAATTATACAAGGGGTGGATTAGGTGATATAAAGGTAAAAAAATATCTAAATGAAGTACTACAATCACATTTAGAGCCAATTAGGAATAGAAGAAAAGAATATGAAAAGGATAGAGACTATTTATATGAAATTTTAAAAGAAGGAAGTAATGTTGCAAGGAATGTAGCAACATATACTTTAAAAGAAGTCAGAGATGCTATAGGAGTAAATTACTTTAATATGTAATATATTAAAATTTAACAGAATCTTTATCCTATATTAATTATCTTAATACCATATTTATATAAGATTTTATAAGATATTAAGTATAAAAGATGATTAAAAAAGGAGCAATAATATGTTATCGTTTGAATATAAAATAAGTTATTATGAAGAAATGGATAAAGCAATAAATTACTTAAAAAAATATGATTACAAATTAGCTAAAAATCATATATATAATCTTATACTAGAAAATGATTCTAATCCAGAGGCTCATAATTTACTAGGTATTATGTATGAGCTACAAGGGAACTTAGATTTAGCAAGAAAACACTATAGAGCATCATATGATCTTGATCCAACATTCAAATCAGCAGATAAAAACCTACAAAGAATAACAAACTTTCGCTATAGTTTAAATATAGAAGATATAGACTACGGAGATAAAATTTATAGCAATGAAAGTGAGTTTTATAAAATAGAATATGATGAGAAAAACATAGGTCACTTAGTAAGAATATAGTCAAGTGCATGCTTCAATTCATATAAGTTAATATATGCTTGAAGCATGCATTTTTACTTATATTGTGTTTTTATTAAATTATACATATAATTTAATAAAGTGGTTATAAGGAGGTATCTATATATGGATTTAGATGATATATATGATAGTGTTACAGAGAATAGCTATGCTTATAAAAAAAATAAACCTAAAAAATATATATTAGTAATAAATTTATTAAAAATTATACTTATTATGTCAATATCAACGCTTATAGC
Organism: Romboutsia sp. 1001713B170207_170306_H8; assembly: GCF_015550495.1. NCBI lineage: Bacteria > Bacillati > Bacillota > Clostridia > Peptostreptococcales > Peptostreptococcaceae > Romboutsia > Romboutsia sp. 1001713B170207_170306_H8. The sequence goes on along the minus strand of NZ_JADNAX010000004.1, from coordinate 221,107 downwards.
GTTGTTTTTTAAGCAAATTCAATTAAATGAATCGAGCATAATATTAGTCATCATACTAGGGGTTTTATTTTCCTCAAGTATAACAGACGGATATTTATTTGGTATTTTATCATCTATACTTGGTGTATTGATATTTAATTTCTTTTTTACAGAACCATACTATACTTTTTTAGCATATAGAGCTGATTATCCAATAACCTTTTTTATTATGTTAATATCAGCTATAATAACAAGTACATTAACATCTAAAATAAAAAGGGAAGTAGAAAAATCTAATTTAAGAGAATATAAAATTAGACTGCTATATAAAAATAGTAAAAAATTATTAAAAACAAAAAATAAATGTGAAATCATAGAAGTATGTAATAAAAGCTTAGTAGATATATTAGGTAAATCAGTTGCCACTTCTATAATTGATTCAGGTGGGAATTTAAAAAAACCGGTTATATATGAATTTAAAGAAGAAGATGGACATAGTCTATTTCAATCACCTTTAGAAAAATGTTCATTTAAGGAAAGTTTTATATTAGGTAAAGAGACAGGAATAGGAACTGATTTATATCAAGATGCTTTGATATTCAACTACCCAATAAAAAGTAATGACAATGTCTTAGGGGTTATAGGGGTTGCATGTTTTAACAAGAAATCATTAACAGAAAATGAAAAGTTACTATTAAAATCAATTTGTAATCAAGTTATTATAGCGATTGAAAGAGAAGATTTGTATGAAAGAACAAAACAAGCAAATTTAGCTGTTGAAACAGAGAGACTAAGAAGTAATTTATTAAGATCTATATCACATGATTTAAGAACACCATTAGCTGGAATAATGGGGTCATCATCTGCTATGATAGAAAATTATGAGTCTATAGATGAAGTTACTAAAAAAGATCTTTTAAAAAATATCTATGATGATGCAAGTTGGCTAACAAGATCTGTTGAAAATATAATTAGTATAACTAAAGTGGATGAAGGAAGATTAGAGATCAAAAAAAACTTAGAAGTTGTTGAGGAAATAGTAGCAGAAGCGATTTCTATAGTTGAAAAATACTCTAAAAATCATAAGATTAATGTAGATATACCTGATGAAGTAATTATTTTAAATGTAGATGGATTATTAATAGAACAGGTACTGATAAATATAATTGATAATGCAATTAGATATACTCCAGATTATTCTGAAATAATAGTAAAGGTTATGAAAATAAATGATTATGTATACTTTGAAGTTGAGGATAATGGATATGGATTAAAGGACGAGGATATAGAATATATATTTGATAGATTTTATAGCAAAAATAATGGTAGGTCTTTAGATAAAAGAGGTGTGGGGTTAGGTTTATCTATATGTAAGTCTATAATAGAAGCTCATAATGGTGATATAGAAGCTTTTAATAATAGCTTAGGTGGAGCAACCTTTAGATTTAAGTTGCCTTGTGGAGGAGGAGAAGAATAATGAGTTTAAAGCCACTAATATTAATCATAGAAGATGAAAAACCAATAAGTAAATTTATAAAAGTATCACTTGAGACACAAGGATATGAATGTATAGAAACACAAAGTGGAACTAATGCAATAAGTTTAGTTTATTCTATAAATCCAGATATAATAATTTTAGACTTAGGTCTACCAGATATAGATGGAACCGAGGTTATAAAGAAAATAAGAGATGTAACGTTATCAAACATAATAGTTGTATCTGCAAGAGAGCAAGAAAGAGAAAAAGTAAATGCACTTGATTTAGGTGCTGATGATTACTTAACAAAGCCATTTAGTGTTCCAGAGCTTTTGGCACGAATTAGAGTAGCTCTTAGACATAGGAGTATTAATAATATGGATAAAAATAAAGCTATAACTAAATTTGAAGTTAAAAACTTAAAAATTGATTTTGAAAAACATGAAGTAATTATAGATGATAATGAGATTCACTTAACTCCAATAGAATATAAACTAATGGAATTATTATGCAAAAATGCAGGTAAAGTACTTACACATAAATTCATAATTGATAAAGTTTGGGGAGGATATCTAGATACAGACACACAATCACTGAGAGTATTTATGGCAAATATAAGAAGAAAAATAGAAAAAAATCCAGCTAAACCTGAATATATAAAAACAGAGGTAGGAGTTGGATATAAGTTAATTGATGAATAAATAATCTTAATAAAATCTTTACATCAATATATATATCTTCACACAATCTTTATATCAAATTAATTATACTGTGAATATAAGTAATAGATAAATGAAATTTGATTAGAAGGTGATGTAAGATGAAGGATAGTTATTTTGAATATATAATAGTAGTAGGATGTAGCAGATTTGGTACTAATATAGCTACAACTTTATCACTAAGTGGTAAGGATGTTGTAATTATAGATATAGAAAACAATTCATTTAGAAAGCTATCAAAAAGTTATAGTGGATTTGAAATTATAGGAGATGCTACAGATATTGATGTACTTATTAACGCAGGAATAAAAAAAGCAACAATGTTAGTAGCAGCTACAAATGATGATGATGTTAATATAGCAGTATCCTTAATTGCTAAAAAGGTATTTAATGTAAATAAAGTTATATCAAGACTATACGATTCTGAAAAAGAAGTTGCATATAAAGATACAAATATAAGTTTAATTGAACCTATTACTTTAACTATAAATGAGTTTGAAAAATTAATACAAATGGATGAAAGTGAAACTAATGTATTAACAAAAAGAGTAGGTGTTTGTTAAATGAAAATTGTAATTGTAGGTGGAAGAAAAAAAACTGAATTTTTATTAAAGTCGCTTTTAAATAAGAAGCATAAAGTTTCTGTTGTAAATAAAGATTATGAATATTGTAAGTTTCTTAGTGAGAATTATAATTGCGATGTTATTTGTGGAGATGGAAGTAAAAGTTATATTTTAGAGGAATCGGGGATTAAGAGTTGTGATGTACTAATAGCGATAACATCGAAGGATGCAAGTAATTTGACAATATGTAAATTAGCTAAGAATATATATAATGTCAAAAAAGTATTCTCAGTAGTTTCAAATCCACAAAATGTAGAGGTATTTAAATTATTAGGTGTTAACGATGTAATAAGTGCGACATATATAGTATCAGATATTATTGAACAAATGGCTATGGTAGATGATATATATAACTTTATTCCTATAAATAATAGTAAAATTAATATTTTAGAAATTGGGGTAAAAGATAGTTATAATATATGTAATAAATATATAAGTGAAATTAATTTACCACAAAAATCTATAATAGGGTGCATTATAAGAGGTTCAAATAGTATTATTCCAAATGGTAGTACGAAAATAATTCCATATGATAAGCTTATAATACTTTGTGATGAAAATATACAAGATGACGTTATAAAAAATGTGAGTGAAGGTAAGTAGCACTATGGTTTTAAAAAAAATAAATGATTTTAAAGGAGTACTTTATTGTATTGGTATTTTAAGCTTTATAGTAGGATTAATACTATTACTACCACTTTTGATATTACCTTTTTACCCTGATGAAGTAAAATATATATTTGATTTTATTATACCGTCATTAATATCTATTTTATTAGGATGCATACTTAATAAGATATCAAAACATAATAAAGAAACAACATTATCAGTAGGAGAAGATGCCTTAATAGTAGTACTAGGTTGGATATTAGCAACTGTATTATGTGCAATACCATTTATATTAGGTCAAAAATTAAATTTTACTCAAGCATTTTTTGAGTCTGTAAGTGGATGGACAACAACAGGATTATCTGTTATAAATGTAGAATCAACTCCTAACATATTTCTTATTTTTAGAAGTATAATGCAGTTTTTTGGTGGAGTAGGAATCATACTAGTTATGCTTTCTGCCTTATCATCATTATTTGGAATGAGTCTTTATAATTCTGAAGGGCATACAGATAAGTTACTTCCTAACCTAGTAAAGTCATCAAGAATTATAATTTCAATGTATCTGGGATATATAATTTCAGGGACTATATTATATGTTTTGTTTGGTATGCCTTTATTTGATGCAATAAACCATGCTATAGGTTCTTTATCTACAGGTGGTTTTTCAGTTAAATCAGAAAGTATAGGATTTTATAATAATGTTCATATAGAATTAATAACTATTATTTTAATGATTCTTGGAACTACTAGTTTTGCAACTCATTTATTGATAATAAATGGAAAGTTTAAAAAAGTAATAAAGATTGGTGAAATTAGGTTTATGTTTTTAATTTTAGGTATAGCTATACCTTTAGTTGCATTTATATCACTAAGATATATATATTCTGATATAAATAAATTAATTAGAGTATCAGTATTTGAAACTGTATCAGCACTATCAACAACAGGATATTCTACAGTTAGTTATAATAGATGGCCATCATTTGCGATTTTTATTATGATTATATTGATGCTTATTGGTGGAGGTTCAGGATCAACCTCTGGTGGTATAAAGCTGTATAGAGTATATTTAATATTAAAACAAATTTTTTGGAATATAAAAAGACGATTATTGCCTGAACATATGGTTTATAGTAATTATGTATATAAACCAGAGGGCAAGCATTTTATAAATAAAGAAAATATGATGGAAGTTTATAATTATATCACTTTATATTTATTCATATTTATCTTTGGTGTAGGAGTTATGCTTGCATATAATTATCCTTTGGAAGATGCAATGTTTGAATTTTCATCTGCATTAGGTACAGTTGGGCTATCTATAGGGATAACTAGTGCATCAGCTCCACCTATTGTATTATGGACAGAAATTATAGGGATGCTATTTGGAAGATTAGAAATAGTAGTAATATTGATAGCTATAGTAAAGATAATTAAAGGATTTAAATAACTATAAATTTAGTTATTTAAATCCTTATTTTAATGGATAAAAACACTTAAAAAGTCTAAATATAATTAGAAGAGTTATATTTAGGAGGAAGTTTAATGAAAGTAGCTAAGAACTGGATTAAGCCAATTGTATTTTTGGCTATTGGAATTTTAATTATAATTACTGTTAAGTCAGGAGATATATTCATATTGAAAAAAGAAGTAAAAACTAGTATTGGAGAGTATCTAAAGGTTATAAAGGTAACTGAAGAGAAAATGACAATAAAAGATAAATACATATTTATAGATGCAAAAACACCAAAAATTCACTATGAAAATGATGAAGTAGAAAGATATATAAATTCATATATAAGAAAAGATATTAATGAGTATATTAATCATCAGAGACAGCTAAGTAATATCAATAAGAGTAAATCTAAAGTAAATATTGATATAAACTATCATGTAGTTTATGAAGATGAAAATTTAATAAATATAATAATTTATAAAAATATAAATTTTAATAAAAATGAATTTAAATTAGAAAAAGATAGTTATGTATTTGATTTAAAAACAGGTCAAAGAATATACTTGGATAACTTTTTGAAAGATAATGAAGATTATCAAGAAGTAATAGAAAGGTATATCGAAAAAAGCTTAAAAAGTGGAGATTTGAAAAAATATAAGAATAAAATTAAAATAGATAAAAATACAAATTTTTATATAGGAGATGATGGTATAAATATCTATTTTAATCCATATAAAGAAAGTAATACTAGAGGAGAATTTGAATTTAAGATACCTCTTGGTATTTTTAAATCTAAAATAAGAATGATAAAAACAGATGAAATAGTGGCTAATATAGAAACTCAAACTATAAATAAAAATGATAAATATATTAATAGTATAATAAATATTCCTATAGTTATGACTGAGAATAAGGCAGTAGAAAAAAAGATAAATGATATACTTAGAAATGAGATAATGAACTTTTATAATCAATCTATAGAAGAAGCTAAATCATATCTAAGTAATTATCCAGAAGCAGATAATAAATTTATAGCAAATACAAATTTTGAAGTAAAGAAAAATAGTAATAATATGCTTAGTATAGTGGTGACTTATTATAAGTATAGTGGAGGAGCTCATGGAGATTATAATAATATCGCATATAATGTATATATGAAAAATGGTCAACTTTTAAATTTAAATGATCTGTTTAAAAAAGATACAGATTATAAAGGTATAATAAATAATGAAATAAGAAATCAAATAGAAAATTTAGTAAAACAAGATAAAGATAATTTAGGTATATATCAGTTTACATCTATAAAAGATAATCAGAAATTTTATATACAGGATGATAATATAGTTGTATTTTTTGATCTATATGAAATAGCACCTTATGCAGCAGGTATACCAGAGTTTAGAATTAATAAAGACATATTCAATCATATACTAAAGGATGAGTATGTAGACATATTTAAATAATTAAGCTTAATAATAAAATGACTATATATTACTTTATTAATATATAGTCATTTTATTTATTAAATAGTAGGATTCAGTGAAGCTATTTTTGTAACTGCAACATAAATTCTTGATAATTCGTACCATGTTTTAAAGTCTACGATTCCATTTTGAGGTAATCCGAATATACCTTGGAATGTTCTTACTGCCTCTGCAGTACTTTCTCCATAAATACCGTCTTCTTTAACTTTAGGTATAGCAGGATAAGACCTTGATATAGCATTAAGTTGATTTTGTATCGTTCTTACATACTTATTGTTAGATCCAATTTGCAAAGTTTCATTAGGGTAAGATACAGGAACACCACTTACAACAGGAGCTTGATCAAATACAATTTCATCTCCATAAAAATATCTTAGAATACCTTCATAGCTGTATCCTTGGTCTCCTAAGTCTTTACTACCCCATTGAGTCATCTGGTTTGGACATTGTGATTTTTGACCATCACAATATTGTGCTAAAAGTGGCTGTCTGGAAGTTGGAGGTCTTTTTATAAATGTATTAAAAATATCATCTACAACTACACTTATAGTGTCAAAAAAGTTTCTATTATAAATAAACTTATGATCATAAGCTGTAGAAGATGTTATCGTATATGAATAACCCTTACTTCTATACCATTCTGTATAAACCCTATTTAATGTAAATGAAATTATGGCAATTACATTGGCATAAATTGTTTGTTCTGGCCATGTTGAATAAATTTCTGATGAAGCAACATTTTTTATATACTCTTTAAAAGGTATCCAATAATTCGGAGCAGACGTATTTTCAGGAAGCCCATCATGAACAACTATAAATTCTGGAACTACAGGATTATCTAAAACAACAAATCCAGTAGGTGCAGGCAGAGGTTTTAAATCACTTTCTGGGATTTTAGGAGGAAAATCACCCCATAACGTATTAGGAGGTATATAAAATACTACCTCATTTTGTCTAGAATATGAACCACGAGATCTTTGTCTTGCACTAATTGGAACTCCTTGTCTAGACTCGATAGTAGGAAATAATTGAGTCCCATTTATAATTACAGTTTCATATCCATCCGCTATGACTTCTACAGTATAAGTACTGTAAGGTTTAACATCTGAAGGTTGTTGTGAGTAAGCAATATCTGGAGCAGGTAGTGATAAATTAGTTACTTGACCAGAAATATTACTTTTTAAATTACTATATATAATTGTTTGACTTTCTGAACTATTTTCAGGAATAGAGTATATATTTATAGTAGCACCTTCTATGGGACGATTTGTTGTGGAATCAGTAACACTAACAGTTAAAAAACCATCTTGCATATAATCACCCTTTCTTTAGAGAGATTTAATCCTTATTATATTTTATTCTATGAAGTAAATCTTATTTTGTTAAGGAAATGGAAATAATAATAAATAAAATAAATAGAAAGGGAACATGTAATGAAGATAAGAGTTTTAATATTGGCGATATCACCTGTGTTAGCCTGTTTAATTTGGATTTATTTAAAAGATAGATATGATAAAGAGCCTATAATTATACTAATCAAATACTTTATATTAGGTATTGTCACAAGTATATTAGGAATAGGCATTGAACGATTATTAATAAATACTAATATATTAGATGGAATTGATTTTATATTTTACATATCATTTGTAGTAGCAGGGCTTACAGAAGAGTCTTTAAAAGCATTGATATTAATACCAAGTTTATTAAAAGAGAAGTATTTTAATGAAAAATTAGATGGAATAATATATTCTGTATTTTTATCTTTAGGATTTGCAACTATTGAAAATATAATATATATATTGTATGAAAATGAATCATTAATTTTACAAGTTAGTTTAAGTAGAGCTATTATTTCTATCCCAGCACACATAATGTTTGCTATTACAATGGGATATTATATAGGAAAATATAAATTTGAAGAAAATCAGATTAAAAAAAGACAGTATCTTATGATGTCGGTATTAGTACCTATATTTATTCATGGTGTTTTTGATTTTATATTAATGATAAGATATAAATGGTCAATATCAGTATTTGTAGCTTATTTAGTATTGCTTTGGAAAATAAATCTAGATAAGCTAGATAGATATATGGAGCTATCTAAAATTAGATTTTTAAAATATATAAAAATAAGACAAAAAAAAATTAGACAGAGAAGAAAATAGCAATTTATTAATAAAATATATAATCTTGATAAATACTAAAAATAACACGGTATTTTTAGGAGGTAAATTTATGTACTCTATGGATAAAACTCAAGAATATGTAATCGCTAAATTTTTAGAAAGATATGATTACGGAGGAGTTTTAGAGATTTTAGAAGAATGTGGAATAGAAGAGGGAGATTTATATTTATTGATTAAGTCATGTAAATATGCTGTTAATTTTGATTTTAAAAGTGCCTTGAGTATTTTGGAGTCTATAGATTTTCAAATATTATCAAGAGGAGATGTTCAATTTTTAATTACTAATCTAGAAAATTTAATAGCTGGAGAACCTGAAGACATAATGTCAGAGCTAATAGCAAATATAAAAATCCAAATAGTTAACGAGGAATATATAGATTTTTTAGGAAGATTGTATAGATTAAAGGAAGCATTATTTAAATATATTTTTGTAAACACAAAAGAAAATAAAAAATATAAAGTATGTATGCATGGGAGAATGGTATCGAAGAAAAATATTCTATACACTTTAAAAAAGAAGTATAATATATATAATGCTAACTTAATTCATGGTGTAACAAACTACATACACAGATATGTAAGACAAACAAAAAGAATGGATAGGGTTTTAGAAATTTTAAATGGAGAGAAGCTTGAAAATTTAATAAAACTTAGAAATGATAGCCTTGTAGGTCATGGATTTAAAGGAGTAAGCAAAGAAGATATTGAATATATATATGGGAATCCGATGGAAGTTACAAAAGATTTAGTAAAGGCCTGTGAGTTACTTGATTTAGGAATAAACATAGATAAATACGACCATATTAATGAAATAGCAATACAATTAATCGGTAACTATTCTAATTATTAGTTTGAAATTGTGTTTTAGGGGAGAGGATATGGGTGTCAAAGTTATTAAAAGATACGGTATTTGAATGGGTTAAAATTATTTTAACAGCTATTGTGATTGCAATTATTATAACTCAATTTATAAGACCTACCCTAGTTAGAGGGGAATCAATGTATCCGACATTAGAAGAAAATGACTATTTAATTATAAGTAAAATTTCTTATAAAATAAAATCACCAAAAACTGGTGATATAATAGTTTTTAAAACTAACTTACTTCAAGAGGACGGGACTCATAAGGATTTAGTTAAAAGAGTTATAGCAACGGAAGGAAATCATTTAGTTATAAAAGATTCTAAAGTTTATGTAGATGATAAACTACTTGATGAACCATATATTCATCATCAATATACAACTGGAGATATAGATATTATAATTCCAGAAAATAAGATATTTGCTATGGGGGATAATAGAGAAAAAAGTTTAGATAGTAGATATGAAGAAGTAGGGCTTGTAGATGAAAGTGATGTAATAGGCAAGGTTACTGTAAGACTATATCCTTTTGATAAAATAGGAATAGTTAAATAAAATAATAGAAATTCATTCTAAGTAAAAGACATAGGAGAGATAAAATGAGTGACAAATTAAAAAAAGAAATAATTGATTGGGTGAAAACTATAGCAGTTTCACTAGTATTAGCATTTTTAATTGTTCAAGTTGTTAAGCCAACAATTGTAAGTGGAGAATCTATGTATCCAACATTAAATGATAAAGATTACTTAATTTTAAATAGATTATCATATAAATTTGGAGATATACAAAGAGAAGATATAATAGTTTTTAAAACTGATTTAAAACAGGATAATGGAAAAGAAAAGGATTTAATAAAAAGAGTTATAGCTATACCTGGTGACCATTTAGTTATAAAAGATTCTCAAGTTTATTTAAATGGAGAATTGCTAGAAGAAGAATACATACATAATGCATATACATCAGGTGATATAGATATAACTATACCAGATGAAAAAATATTTGTAATGGGAGATAATAGAGAAAATAGTAAAGACTCTAGATCAGAAGAAGTAGGTCTTGTTGATGAAGAAGATATTTTAGGTGAGGTTATGATCAGATTACTTCCTTTAAATGAAATTGGTTCAGTAAAATAGGTGATAATATGAAAATTGGAATATCTGCTCTTTTATTTAATATAAATGAAGCTTTAGATATTTGTAAAAATAATAAAGATATAAATCATATAGAAATTGGAATTGATAACTTAGAAGAATGTGATCAATTATTAAGTTATATGAATGAATTTGAAAAATTAGATATATCTATAGGAATTCATCTTCCTATGGAACTTAATACTTGTGAAAATATTAAATATATAAGACATTCATGGATAGAATTTATCAATAAAATAAATGAAAAAATAAATATATTAAATATAAAATACTTCAATTTACATCTAGGATATGCAATGACAAGTAGATTAAGAAGAAGTAGAGAGTCATATTTAGATAATTGTATAGAGTTTTTTGATAATGATAAATTAGATAAAAATATTACTATAACAATAGAAAATACATATTCTAAATATGGTGATTTTTCAAATATTGGAGACAATGTTAAAGATTTTGAGTATATATTTAATGGTGTTAAAAATAAGAATATATATTTTTGTTATGATACAGGTCATTTTCTAATAAATAGAGATGATTATATAAATAAATTAAGCAAAAAAATAGAGATAGTTCATTTGAGTGATAATGATGGAAAAAAAGACAGCCATATTGGTATAGGAAAAGGAATCTTACCTGAGGAGCATATAAAATCAATTATAGAAAAAAATGTAAAGTACTTGATTTTGGAAATGAATTACATGGATATTGAAGATACACTAAGAATTTTAAAAGCGTATAAAAAGAGGTATTAATACCTCTTTTTCCTATATATAAAAAAGAAGGGAGAAAGATCATGGGGAAATTAAATTTAAATATAAATGGTAAAGTTAAGAGTTATTTTATTGAGGATAATAGTGGAATAAAGTTGGAAGATATAGCAAAAGAAAATGAATCAGATGGGATTATAACTTTAGTACTTATAGATAATAAGTTAAAAGAGTTAAATTATGTTGTAAAGGAAGAGTGTAGTATAAAATTTTTAGATACTACGAATATAGATGGAGGTAGAGTATACTCTAGGGTTTTAAACTTCATATTTATAATGGCTTGTAATGAGTTATTTAAGGACAAAAGAGTTACTATAGAACATTCATTAGCTAATGGATTATATTGTGAAGTTCATATAGGAAGAAGATTAAATGATGTTGATATAGATAATATAAAGAATAAAATGAAAGAAATTATTGATAATAATTATAAAATAGAAAAGATAAGTACAACAAAAGAAAAAGCGATATCTATATTTGAAGAATATAACATGATAGATAAAGCAGAACTATTAAAGTACAAAGAATATAATGATGTGAAAATATATAAATGCAATGATTATATAGATCATTTTTATGGACATATGTTACCATCAACAGGGTATATAAGAACATTTGATTTAAAATTATATAAAAATGGAGTAATAATCTTAGGTCCAAGTAATACTAATAAGAATATTCCTAAGGAATTTAAACCTCAACCTAAGTTAGCAAATATATATCATGAATCTGAGATATGGTCTCAACTTATTGGAGTTGAAAAAGTTCTAAATTTAAATAAAATAATAGAAAATAAAGAATATGGTGATGTAATAAGAACTGTAGAAGCACTGCATGAAAAGAAGTTATCGCAAATTGCAGATATAATTCAATTACAGAAAAAAAGGATTGTACTAATTGCAGCGCCATCATCATCAGGGAAAACTAGTTTTGCACATAGATTATGTATACATCTTAGAGTGAATAATCTAAAGCCAGTAACTATATCACTTGATAATTATTTTGTAGATAGAGATCTTACACCATTAGATGAATATGGAAATTATGATTTTGAATCAATTTATGCTATTAACCTAGAACAGTTTAATAAAGATTTAAAAGATTTGTTAGAAGGTAAAGAGGTTTGCATACCTAAATTTGATTTTAAATTAGGTAAACAAGTTAAATCTAATAAAAAGCTAAAAATAGATAAAGATCAGCCTATAATATTAGAAGGTATACATGGTTTAAATCCAATGCTAACATCATCTATAGATAATAATGAGAAATTCAAGATATATCTGAGTGCTCTTACTCAAGTAAATTTAGATGATCATAATAGAATACCTACTACAGATTTAAGGCTAATAAGAAGAATAGTAAGAGATTATAATTTTAGGGGTTATAGTGCAGAAACTACAATTTTAAATTGGAGTTCAGTAAGACGTGGTGAAGAAAAGAATATATTTCCTTATCAAGAAGAAGCCGATATTATATTTAACTCAGCTTGCTTATATGAGTTAGCTGTGCTAAAAAAATATGCTAAGCCTTTATTAGAAGAAATAAAAGATGATAGTAGTGCATACATTGAAGCAAATAGGTTATTAAAGTTTCTTCAATATTTTGTAGAGTTAGATGATATATCAGATATACCTTCAATATCAATATTAAGAGAATTTATAGGTGGAAGTAAAATCGTAGATTAGAGAATTAAGGGCTGTTTAAAAATACATTAAATTTATTTTTAGGCATGCCTTTTTGTATTATAATATATAGTATATAAAAAACAAAGTGACGGTATAATGAAGACAGAGGAGGAAGTTATATACTAATGGAAAATTTATTAAATCACATTATAAAAACAAATAAGAAGTATGCAAATTACGGACAGGTAGCAAGTTATATACCTGAATTAAGAAAATCAAATGCCGAAGACTTAGGTATTTGTATAATAGATAAAAATAATAAAATATATTGTGCAGGAGATTATAAAACTAAATTTACAATACAAAGTGTTTCAAAAACTATAATACTAGCTATGGCATTAATGGATAATGATTGGTCTTACGTTTTTTCTAAGGTTGGTATGGAGCCAAGTGGAGATCCATTTAATTCAATAATGAAGCTAGAAACAGATGATACAACTAAACCTTGTAATCCAATGATAAATGCAGGAGCTATAGTAACTACATCTTTAATTAAGGGAGATTCATTAAAGGAAAAAGAAGAAAGAATGTTATCATTCTTTAGAAAAATATCTAAAAATGAAAATTTAAATATTAATAAAGCTGTATATGAATCAGAGAAGCTTACAGGTGATAGAAATAGAGCAATGGCTTATTTATTAAAAAATGATGGAGTAATAGCTGGAGATGTTGATGAAATACTTGATTTATACTTCAAACAGTGCTCTATAGAGGTTGATGCAGTTGATTTAGCAAGAATAGGGCTTCTATTTGCTAACTATGGTGTAGATATAGAAACAGGTGAGCGTGTACTAAGTGAAAGTGTATCTAGAATGGTGAAGACATTCATGGTTACTTGTGGGATGTATGATTCATCTGGAGAATTTGCAATAAAAGTTGGGATACCTGCAAAATCAGGTGTAGGTGGAGGAATAATGGCATCTGTACCAAAAAAAATGGGAATAGGTGTTTACGGGCCATCACTAGATAAAAAGGGGAATAGTATAGCTGGAATTAAAGTTCTAGAAGACTTATCTAAACAATTAGAACTAAGTATATTTTAATATATAGAATTTTTTGACAATTGTATACACTTCATATATAATTAGAATATAATAAAATAATTTTTTTTTAGGGGTGGAGGAATGAAAGAATTACTTGTGCTACGAGATTTAGAATGTATAAAGGCAATAGCACATCCTCGTAGAATAGACATTCTAAAAGCATTTGGGAAAGAGCCATTATCAGCCAAGCAATTGTCAGAAATGTTAGATGAGCCTCATGCAAAGATTAACTATCACATAAAAACTCTATATAAAGTTGGAATATTAGAGTTAGTAGAAGAAAAGATAAAGTCCGGAATTGTTGAAAAATACTATTATCCAACTGCTAAAAATATAATAGTTGGCAAAAAAGTTATTGACTTTTCATTAGATAATATATGGGATAATGAAGAGAAAGATATTTGTGTATCTAAATTTGAAAATATGAGTGAATTTTTTTATAAAGCAGCGGAGGATGAAATACTTGGGTCTAATAACGTGATAGATTATGATAATGTGTGTTTCACAGAAAATGAGATCGAAGAAATAAATAATGCTATAAAAATAAAAATAGACGAGATAGTAAGTAAAAAATCTGAAAATGATTCAGAAATAGAGTATAATATAGCTTTAGTAAGTATACCTATAGCTAAAAAAGAAGAATATAGTTTATAATAAGTATCAACATTAGTTGATACTTATTTTTTTGGGTATAATGAATTTATATAGAATTAATCTTTATTAAATATTAAGGAGGAGACTCATGTTTGTAATAGGACCACATATTTCAATATCGAAGGGGTTTGCCAAAGCAGCAGAATCTGCTGTTAATATGGATGCAAATACATTTCAATTTTTTACTAGAAATCCAAGAGGAGGTAATGCAAAAGCTTTTGATGAGAAAGATATAGCTAAATTCCAAAAGATAAGAGAAGAAAATAATTTTGGACCATTATTAGCTCATGCTCCATATACTATGAATTTAGGCGGAGCAAAAGATGATGTATATGAATTTGCAAGAAGAGTTATAAAAGAAGATATAGAAAGAATGAACTCTTTAGGTATAGAGTATATGTGTTTTCATCCAGGCAGTCATGTAGGTGGAGGCATAGACTTTGGTATAGATAGGATAATAAAAGGATTAAATGAAGCTATAACAGGAAATGAAACATTAACTATTCTTTTAGAGACTATGTCTGGTAAAGGGACTGAAATAGGATTTAAATTTGAACAATTAAAAAAAATTATAGATGGTGTGGAGCATAATGAAAGACTAGGAATATGCTTAGATACATGCCATATATTTTCTGCAGGGTATGATATAGTAAATAGCTTAGAGGATGTATTAGATGAATTTGATAGAATAATAGGATTAGATAAACTAAAAGCTATTCATTTAAATGATAGTTTGATGCCATTTGGAGATAAAAAAGATAGACATGCTCCATTAGGAGAAGGTAAGATTGGGTTAGAAGCTATAGTTAATATAATGACACATCCAAAATTAAAAGATTTACCATTTTTCTTAGAAACTCCTTTTGATGAAGAAGGACATAAAAGAGAAATAAAAATGGTAAGAGAAATAGTAAATAGTTAATAAAATAGGAAGTATATAAAGAGTGATTTATTAGAATCTAACTTGATATACTTCCTAATTATTATTACTTTTTGGAAATAGTATAAGAAACATCGTATTCAGCGACTGGATAAAGTTCGATTTCAACTCTAGGATTTTCTTTATCGATGAAATCGAATAATAGTACAGGTTTTAACTGCTTATCATTTTTTATTATTCCGCTTTTTTCTATACCATCACATATACTTTTTGGGTAATTGTGTAAATCTCCCATTTTTTTATTAGGGAAATAAAGTTTTAAAACTAATATCAAATCTTCTTCAATAGTTTCGCCAAGGTATTGCTGGTTTATATATCCTGCAATCATATTTTCATATGCTAAATACTTTGAGTGTTTACCTGTTGAAGGCATCCATGCTTGACCATGTATGTTATGAAGTTTAAAATTTGATTTACTTATTGGTCTACCTGGTATTGTTAATTTAATCAAAATATCACATCCTTACGATTAGTAATTATAAATGTAAATATAAATTAATGAAAGGAAGATTTTATGAATAAAGAGAAATTAAAAGATTTTTGTAAAGGATTAGGATTGAAATGTGTAGGAATTTCAGGGGTTGGACCCTATAATGATTTAGAAAAGGTAATAAAAAATAAATTGGCAAATGGATATTTTACAGGAATGGAGGAACCATTAATTGAAAAGAGAATAAATCCTAAGCTTATTATGGATAACGCAAAATCAATTATAGTATGTGCATTTCCATATTATACAGGAGAAAAAGAAGGTTCAAATTTATCTAAATATTGCTATGGAAAAGATTATCATATAGTTGCTAAAAAATATTTACAAGAGATATGTGATTATTTAAATGGTGAAGTAAATAACTTTGAATATAAGATTTTTGTTGATAATGGCCCTCTAGTAGATCGATATTTGGCATATTTATCAGGGATAGGTTATTTTGGTATAAATAATAACATAATAACAGATGAATATGGTTCATATGTCTTTATAGGTTATATTGTGAATAATTATGAGTTTTATGCAGATGAGCCGTTACCTAAAACATGTATAAAATGCAATAAATGTGTAAAATATTGTCCGGGAAATGCTATATTAGGAAATTATGAACTAAATCCAAAAAGATGTTTATCATATATAACTCAAAAGAAAGAAGAATTATCAGAAGAAGAGGAAATGTTATTAAGAGATAATGAGAAAGTATTTGGTTGTGATATATGCCAGGATATATGTCCACATAATAGTAATATACAAAAAACTAATATAAGAGAATTTATAGATAATCAAATTACTAATTTAAATTATGAAGAAATAAATAATATTTCTAATAAAGAATTTAAAAGAAGATATGGAGATAGAGCCTTTAGTTGGAGAGGTAAAAAAATAATACAAAGAAATATTGAAATAATTTTAAAGGAGCCTAAATAAAATATAAAAAGGCTTCTTTTTTATATTGGAAAAAATAAGAAGTATAATACATATAATTTAATATCCTAAGATATGGTGATAAATATTAAATTATTTATATATAAGGGAAAGAGGGGGGAAATATGCAAAAATTTAATAACACATCTGAAATAGAAGAATTAGATGAAATACTAGGTCAAGAAAGAGCAATAGAAGCTATGGAAGTGGGGCTTAAAATAGACAATTCAGCTTATAACATATATGTATCAGGACATTCAGGAACAGGGAAATCAACATATACATTAAAAGCATTAAATAAATATGCCAATGGAAATACAAAACATAAAGACTGGTGTTATGTGCATAACTTCGAACATCCTAGAGAACCTATAGCTATAGGATTAAAAATAGGTCAAGGAAAGGTATTTAAAAAAGATATAGAAAAGCTTATAGAGGCTTTATTGGGTGAATTAAAAGATGCCTTTGAAAGTGAGGATTATGAATTAGGTAAAAATCAATTATTGGAAAGTTACGATATAGAAAAAGAAGCTCTTTTAAAAGAAATCAAAAAATATGGCGAGGATAGAGGATTTAAATTAAAAAATAGTAGAATAGGTATGGTATTTGTACCATTGAAAGAAGACTATGAAGATGAAGTATCAGATGAAGAGTTTTATAAAACTAAAAGAGATCTAGAACATATGGCAATTCAAACTGTATATAAAATAAGAGATATAGAAGATGAAGCAAAAGAAGCACTTTTAGAATTAGAGGAGGAAATAGGAAGATTTATAATAGATCCACATATAGAAGAATTAAGCAAAAAGTATGAAGATTATGAAAAAGTTCAACAATATTTAAAAAATATAAGAGAGGATATATTGGAAAATATCTTTTTATTTTACTTGGATGAAGAAGAATTAAAAGATAAGATTGATAAAGATCATTTTTTAAAATATAGAGTAAATTTACTTGTAGATAATGATAGTGATAAAACTAAATTATCTGCACCGATAGTAGTAGAAACTAATCCAAGTCCAGCTAATTTATTTGGAAAAATAGAATATGATTACTATAATGGAAACTTAAAAACTGACTTTACAAAGATAATTCCAGGAGCTGTACACAAAGCAAATGGTGGGTACTTAGTTCTATATGCAGAGCAACTACTTAGATATGCTTTATCATGGGATATGTTGAAAAGAACGATACAGTCTAAAAAGATAACAATAGATACTAATACCGCTATAAATCCGGAAAGTATCCCAGTCGATATAAAAGTAATTTTAATAGGTAGTAATTATGTATATAATGTTTTATACAATTATGATAGTGATTTTAGTAAATATTTTAAAATATTTGTTGATTTTGATAGTGAAATGAATAAAAGTGAAAATAATGAAATGGGAATAGCAAGATTTATAGCACTTCAATGCAAGAAAAATAATTTAAAGCATTTCACATATGATGCAGTTCAAGAAGTTATAAATTTTAGTACTAGATTATCAGGAGATGTAGATAAATTATCTACTGAGTTTAATAAAATTATGGAAGTTGTAGTAGAAGGTAATGCATATTCTCAAGAAAATAATTCTGAGTTTGTGGAGAAAGAGGATGTGAAAAGAGCTATAAAAGAAAGAAGAAAAAGATTAAATAAAATAGAATGTAAGTTAGATGAGTCAATGGAAAATGGATTTACATTAATTGATACAACAGGAAGTAGAGTTGGAGTTATAAATGGATTATCTGTATTAAGTACAGGTGAGTATTCATTTGGTAGACCATCTAGGATTACAGTAACAACAAGTGTAGGAAGTAAAGGTGTAATTAATATAGAAAGAGAAGTAAAAATGAGTGGATCTATACATGATAAAGGTGTAATGATTTTATCAGGATATTTATCTGAAAACTTTGCACAAGAATCTCCATTATCAATGAATGCATCTATATGTTTTGAACAAAGTTATGGAGGTGTTGATGGAGATAGTGCATCAGGAGCAGAGTTATACGCGATTTTATCGTCTTTATCAGGAATACCTTTGAAACAAAATATTGCAGCAACCGGTTCTATAAATCAAAAAGGGGAGATTCAAGTAGTTGGTGGAATTACGGAAAAAATAGAAGGTTTTTATTTTACATGTAAGCAAAAAGGATTAACAGGTATTCAAGGTGTTATAATTCCGCAAAATAATAGTAGAAATATAGTATTGTCAGATGAAGTAACAGATGCAGTTAATAAAGGATTATTTCATATATATACAGTTAATAATGTTGAGGAAGCAATGGAGATACTTACAGATGTGAATTTTGATAAAATTAAAGAATTAGTTAAAAATCGTTTAGATAGCTTTAATCAAATAAGAAATTCAGCAAATAAATGATTTATACTGTAAAATTAAGGGTAATATATAAAATAAAAAAGCAGGAACTGTAAAGTTTTTGCTTTTTTTATTTGTAATAGATTAGGAAATTTGATAGATAATATAAATAATAAGTTAAATTAAAGGGGAATAAAACTATGAAAGATGTAAATGAAATATTAGATAAACTAGAGGAATTATATCCTGATGCAAAATGTGAGTTAGATTATACAACTCCATTTGAATTATTAATAGCAACAATATTGTCAGCTCAATGTACAGATATAAGAGTTAATATTGTTACAGGTAAAATGTTTAAAAAATATAATACACCATATGATTTCAATAAATTAAGTGTTGATGAAATTATCAAAGAAATAAAAACATGTGGATTATATAAAAGTAAGGCAGAAAAAATAAAGCTAACATCCAAAATTATATGTGAGGAATATGATGGACAAGTTCCAAATACATTTGAGGAACTAGTAAAACTTCCTGGTGTAGGAAGAAAAACAGCTGGTGTTGTATTAAGTAATGCATTTAATGTACCTGCAATAGCTGTAGATACTCATGTTTTTAGAGTTGCAAATAGAATAGGAATAGTACATACTACTACTCCAGAAAAAACTGAATTTGCACTTATGAATACTATACCAAAACAAAGATGGTCACACTCTCATCATTTATTAATCTTTCATGGAAGGAGGATATGTAAAGCTAGAAAGCCAGAGTGTGGTGATTGCCCTATAAAAAGCTATTGTGACTATTATAAAGAAGGGAATGACAACCTTGAAAAAAAATAAAATTATATCATTATTAATAGTAGCTATATTTTTTTTAGGAAATATAAAGTTAGTACAAGGTTTTGAAAGAGAAGGTAAAATTCATAAAAATATATATGTAGAGGACATAGACTTATCTAACTTAAGCAAAAAAGAAGCGAAGGATAAAATTACTAAAGTAATAAATGAAAATAATGAATTAATTTTAAAGTTTAGTGAAGGCAATTATAATATAAATAAGAATGATTTAGGTGTAAGTTATATGGTAAATGAAGCTATTGATGAAGCCTATAATGTATGTAAGGAAAATAAATTCCTTGAAGATATTAAAGTTAAAATAAATTTAGATTTAGGTAAGAAAAAAATAATAACCTTAAAATATAATTATGATGACCAAAAATTAAATGAATGCATAGAGAATATTGGTAATGAATTATATATATCTCCAGTTAATGCTACTATAAGGGTAGATAATGGAAAATTTGTAAAAACAAAAGAAGTATATGGGAGAAATATAAATAAAGATATTTTAAAAGAAAAGTTTATACAAAGCTTTGAAGATATTTATGTCAATTCAATAGATATACCAGAACAAAACATTGAACCAAAATATAAAGAAGATGAGTTATCTAAAATAGATACTGTATTAGGAACTTATGAAACATATTTTAATCCTAAAGTTATAAATAGGGTTGAAAATATAAAAATTGCATCAAATGCTACAAAAAATATACTTATTGGAAAAGATGAGGAATTTTCTTTTAACTCTATAATTATAAAATCTAAAGCAGCAAAGGAGATGAAGGAAGCTCCTGTAATTATAAATGGCAAAGTAGAAAAAGGATTGGGTGGAGGAATTTGCCAAGTATCTAGTACTATATATAATGCAGCACTTTATGCAGGTATGAATATAACTAATGTAAAAAATCATAGTATACCAAGTGCATATATTTCAAAAGGAAGAGATGCTACAGTATCACTAGGTGATATAGATTTTAAATTTAGAAATAAATTTAATACACCTGTCCTTATTTATAATGAAGTTTTTGATAATAGAATAGTTTCTACAATTTATGGAAATAAAGAGGATAAGAAAGAAATAGAGATAATAACAGAAGTAACAGAAACTCTTCCAAATAAAACTATTGAGAAAGAAAGTAAAGATTTATATGAAGGAGAAAGAGTTGTAGAACAAGATGGAAGGATAGGATATAAAGTTAGTACATTTAGGATATATAAATCTGAATCCCAAGAAAGAAAAGAGCTTATATATAATAGTTTTTATCCTCCTATGGATAAAGTTATAATTAATGGTTCAAAGAAAAAAGAAGAACATAAACAACCACATTATAAGGGTTTAAATATATTTACGGAATATGTATAATTTCTAATAGTAAGTAATAGTGTGATTATAAATATTTTCTGATATAATAATATTTAGAAAATAAAACCAAAATCAAAGTTTAAATAAAAAGTTTTTAAATTGGCTAGGAGGATTAGTATGTCATTAAATATAGTTTTAGTAGAGCCAGAAATACCACAAAATACTGGTAATATATTGAGAACATGTGCAGCTACAGGATCTACATTGCATTTAGTTAGACCATTAGGATTTTCGTTAGAAGATAAATATTTAAAAAGAAGTGGGTTAGATTACTGGGATATAGCAAATATTCAGTATTATGACAGTTTTAAAGAAGTAAAAGAAAAAAATCCAGATGGTGTATTTTTCTATTCAACAACTAAAACAAATAATTTCCACTCAGATATGAATTTTGTAGAAAATTCATTTTTAGTATTTGGTAAAGAAACGAAAGGATTACCTGAAGATTTATTAAAGGAAAATCCAGAAACTTGTATGAGAATACCTATGTTAGATCATGAAAGAGCAAGATCGTTAAACTTATCAAATGCAGTTGCGATAGCTGTATTTGAGGCTTTAAGACAAATTGGGTATCCAAATATGAAGTAAATTTAAAATATAGAATGTAAAGTATAATTTGATGAGGGGGTATAATGTATAATGAGTAACTTAAAAATTGTATGTGATAGTTTATCTGATATATCTATAGAATTGGTTAATAAATATGATATAGAAGTAATTCCACTTACTGTAATTATAGATGGAAAAGAATATAAAGATGGGATAGATATTGCAAAAGAAGAATTTTATAAGAGATTAAGAAAAGAACACATATATCCGAAAACATCTCAAGCTACTTACGCTCAATTTAAAGAAGTTTTTACAAAGTACGTAAATCAGGGGAAAGAAGTACTTTATGTTGCAGGTTCATCTACTGCAACAGGAACGTATCAAAGTGCTAATATGGCTAAGAATGATATAGATGGAAAGATTTATATGTATGATTCACAAAGTTTTTCTTATGGAATAGGTGTTTTAGTTGTAGAAGCAGCTAGGTTAGCAAATGAAGGTAAAACTGGAGAAGAGATAATTCAAAGGCTTCAAAATTTAAGAGAAAAATCCTATTTATTATTTTCAGTAGATACATTGGAATATCTGCAAAAAGGTGGTAGGATATCGTCAACAAAAGCAACTATAGCAAATATATTAAATATAAAACCTATATTAGATGTAAAAGATGGACTTGTATCTCCTGTAACTCAAGTTAGAGGTAAAAAAAATGTTGTATCTAAGATGATTGAACTGATAAAGGAGAATTGTGGTGATGACTTATCGGATCAAGTTATTTACATAGGATATAGTGATGATGAAAAAGAAAAATTAAAATTAATAGAAGCTGCAAAAGAAGAATTAAATCCAAAGGATATACAATTCTTTATGGTTGGTACTTGTATAGGTTCACACTCAGGTCCAGGAGTAACAGGAATTTTAACTTTTAAAAAATAAAATGTAGAATATATAAAATAGATGGTCTTAAAATAAATTATATTTTGATATCATCTATTTTAATTTTTTATAGAAAATATATAAATGAATTATAATTATTACTATTAAGAATATATAAAAGTTAGAAAAATAACTAAAATAATAAATAGTATGTAATAAAGGGTATAAAAACACATACTAATTAGACTTCTAACTATTAAGTACAACACATATTTACAAAAAAATTAAAAAAAATACATAAAAAGTATGGCTAAAAAAGAAAAAATAGTGTAGAATGGAGTTAATTATTACATATATAGAATAATTTGGAGGAAATTTATGAAACTTAAAAAATTATTAGCACTAGGTTTAACTACAGTTATGACTGCTGGATTACTAGTAGGATGTGGTTCAAATTCAGGAGATGCTGATGCATCATCAGAAGATAAGGTATACAAAATAGGAATGATAACAGATACAGGTGGAGTAAATGACGAATCTTTCAACCAATCTGCTTGGGAAGGTCTTCAAGACTTAAAGAAAGAATATGGAGATAAGGTAGAAGTTAAGTATTTAGAATCAACTCAAGATGCTGACTATACACCAAATGTTGAAACATTTGTAGATGATGAATATGATTTAATAGTAGGTGTTGGATATAAATTAGAAGATGCAATAAAAAGCGCTGCTAAGTCTTATCCAGAACAAGAATTTGCTATAATAGATGCTGTTGTAGAAGCTGACAACGTAAACTCTTTAACATTTGAAGATAATGTATCTTCATTCTTAACTGGATTAGTAGCAGGTAAGATGACTGAAACTGGTAAAGTTGCATTTATAGGTGGTATAGAAAGTGATTTATTACGTACATTTGAGTATGGATACAAAGCTGGTGTCTTAACTGCAAACCCAGATGCTACAGTATCATCTCAATATGCAAACAGCTTCTCAGATGCTGCTAAAGGGAAATCAATAGCTAACCAAATGCACAGCGACGGAGTTGATATAATATTTACAGCTGCTGGTGCAACTGGAACAGGTGCAATAGAGGCTGCTAAGGAAAATAATAAAAAAGCTATAGGTGTTGACTCAGATCAATATAACTTAGCTCCAGACAATATGTTAACATCAGCTATGAAAAACATAGATGTTGCAATATTCAACTTATGTAAAGATATGGTAGAAGGTAACTATGAAGGTGGAAAAGTTATAGTTAATACATTAGCTACTGGAGGAGTTGGTATAGCTCCAACTAGTGATAAAAATGTAGCGCCAGATGTATTAAAATACGTAAATGAAATGGCTGAAAAAATAAAGAGTGGAGAAATAAAAGTTCCTTCAACTAAGGAAGAATTTGAAGCTCAATTTGCTCAAAACTAATTAAATAATTTATATAAAGAAAAAAACTACCCTAAGTTTAGGGTAGTTTTTTTCTTTATATAAATTATTGGATAAAAGAATTATAAAATGAGAAACCTACAATTATACATAAATTTCTTTCAAGGAGGCATAAGTATGAAATTAAAAAAACTGTTAACCTTTACAACATCTTTAATTTTATCAACATCTATGATGGTTGGGTGTAGCAACAAAGGTAATGAAAGCTCATCAGGTAATTCATCAAATGTTATAAAAATCGGAATGGTAACAGATACAGGTGGAGTAAATGATGAATCTTTTAATCAATCAGCATGGGAAGGTCTTCAAAGACTAAAAAAAGAATATGGTGATAAAGTTAATGTTAAATATCTTGAGTCTAAACAAGATGCTGATTATACTCCAAATGTAGAAACTTTTGTAGATGAAGAGATGGATTTAATAATTGGAGTTGGATATAAGTTAGAAAATGCAATTAAAGAAGCTTCTAAAAACTATCCAGATAATAACTTTGCTATAATAGATACACAGGTAGATGCAAAAAATGTAGATTCATTATTATTTGCAGATAATGAGTCATCATATTTAACAGGATTAATAGCAGGTAAAATGACTAAAACTGGAAAAGTAGGATTTATTGGAGGTATGGAAAGTGAAGTAATAAGTAAATTTGAATATGGTTATAAGGCTGGTGTGTTGGACTCTAATCCAGAAGCTAAAATATCCACTCAGTATACAAATAGTTACACTGATTCAGCTTTAGGAAAATCAATAGCAAACCAAATGCATACAGATGGAGTAGATGTAATATTTACAGCAGCAGGTGCATGTGGAACAGGAGCTATAGAGGCAGCTAAAGAAAATAATAAAATGGCAATAGGTGTTGATCAAGATCAAAATAAACTAGCACCCAAAAATGTAATTACATCTGCTATGAAAAATGTAGATGTAACAGTATATAATATATCAAAAGATTTATTAGAAGGAAAATATGAAGGTGGAAAAGTAATAGTAAGTACTTTAGAAACTGAAGGTGTTGGAATAGCACCAACTACAAAAGATAATGTTCCTCAGGATATATTAGATTATGTCAATGAAATTAAAAACAAAGTAAAATATGGAGATATAAAAGTTCCAGCAACTAAGGATGAATTTGAAAAAACATATCCTAATAATAAATAGATAAAAAGCTTTCTTACTTTATGATTATTAATAAAATAATTATTTTGTAAGAAAGCTTATTTAATTAATAAGTTCATTAAAATACAGACTATTTATTATATGAAAAACTTATTGTTTGTTATTTTTTATATGAAATTTAATTAAAAATAATTATGTAATTAAATTTAATCATAATGAAACAAATAGATTAGGAGTTTTATGGATAATATATAAGTATATGCAATTATATTTACTAATTTTGTAAATAGTATATAACAATGATAAAAGAGAGAGGCTAAATTAATTAAAATAATTTAAATAATGTGCATCTTTTAAATAAAATACAAAAAAATGTCGAAAAAAGTTTGTTATATGAATTATATTTTAGTATAATAAAAAGTGCTGATTAGTAAATAAGGAGGGTAATAAAGAGCGATGAATAAAAGTAATGTGGATTACAGTCAAAAAGTTGTTGAGATGAAAAAGATAACTAAAAAGTTCGGAAACTTCGTGGCAAATGATAATATAGATTTGACTGTACATAAAGGAGAAGTACATGCTCTTTTAGGAGAAAATGGAGCAGGAAAATCTACACTAATGAATATATTATATGGTTTATATCATCCAACTTCTGGAGAAATACATATAAATGAAAAATTAGTAAATATCGATAACCCAAATGTAGCGATTGAAAATGGGATAGGGATGGTTCATCAACACTTTATGCTTGTTCAACCATTCACAGTAGCACAAAATATAATACTAGGTACTGAGCCAGTTAAAGGTTTAGGTGCTGTAGATATGAAAAAAGCTACTGAAGATGTTAAAGCATTATCGGAAAGATATGGACTATATGTAGATCCAAATGCAAAGGTTGAAGATATAACTGTAGGTATGCAACAAAGAGTAGAAATATTAAAAGCCTTATATAGAGGAGCTGAGATATTAATACTTGATGAGCCGACTGCTGTTCTTACACCTCAAGAAATAAATGAGCTTATGCAAATTATAAGAAATTTAACTAAAGAAGGTAAATCTGTAATAATAATAACTCATAAGTTAAAAGAAATAAAAGCAGCAGCTGATTACTGTACTATAATAAGAAGAGGTAAATATATAGATACAGTTAAGGTTTCAGAAACAAGCGAAGATGACTTAGCAGCAATGATGGTAGGTAGAGAAGTAAACTTCAAAGTAGATAAAGATGAACCTAAGTTAGGTGATGTTGTTTTATCAATTGAAGATTTAGTAGTAAGAGATAATAGAAATATAGCAGCTGTTGAT
Organism: Romboutsia sp. 1001713B170207_170306_H8; assembly: GCF_015550495.1. NCBI lineage: Bacteria > Bacillati > Bacillota > Clostridia > Peptostreptococcales > Peptostreptococcaceae > Romboutsia > Romboutsia sp. 1001713B170207_170306_H8. The sequence goes on along the minus strand of NZ_JADNAX010000004.1, from coordinate 194,259 downwards.
GGATTATCATTAGAAGTTAGGGCTGGTGAAATACTAGGTATAGCAGGTATAGATGGTAATGGACAATCTGAATTAGTAGAAGCCCTTACTGGACTTAGAAAATCTGAATCTGGAAGTATAAAAATAAATGGACATGAAGTTATAAATAATAAGCCTATAGAAGTTTTCAAAAAAGGTATAAAAAATATACCAGAAGATAGACAAAAAAGAGGTTTAATATTAGACTTTACAATAGCTGAAAATACAGTATTACAAAATTATAAGGATCCTAGATTCTCTAAAAATGGAATTTTAAATAAATCAGCTATAGAAAAACATGCAGAAGAAATAATAAAAAGGTTTGATGTAAGACCTACGGATTATACTACAAAAGCGAGAGCTTTATCGGGTGGTAACCAACAAAAAATAATAATAGGTAGAGAAGTTGACAATATAGAGGTTTCAAGAGCAGCAACAAAAGAGCCACAATTATTGATAGCAACTCAACCAACTAGAGGTCTAGATGTTGGGGCGATAGAATTCGTTCATAGTTCTTTAGTTAAACAAAGAGATGAAGGAAATGCGGTACTTTTAGTATCTCTTGAATTAGATGAAGTTATGAATGTATCTGATAGAATCGCTGTAATATACGAAGGTAAAATTGTAGGTATAGTTGATGGTAAAGATGCAGATGAAAATACATTAGGATTTATGATGGCAGGAGGTGCAGAAGATGAGCAATAATAAGATTAAGAAAAAATCTGCTGCCAATAATGCTATTCTATTCTCACTAATATCAATAGTATTAGGTTTAATAGTTGGAGCAATAGCATTATTAATAGCTGGATTCAACCCAATTGATGCATATTCAGCTATGATAACAGGTGTAATTGGTAAGCCTAAATTCATAGCTTGGACTATAATAAGATCGACTCCGCTTATATTAACAGGTCTTTCTATTGCATTTGCATACAAGACAGGATTATTCAATATAGGAGCAGAAGGTCAGTTTATAATAGGTGCATTATTTGCAACTATAGTAGGTGCGGGTATTGAATTACCAGCAATAATACACATCCCATTAACTCTTTTAATAGCAGCAATAGCTGGTGCAGTTTGGGGTGGAATTGCAGGATGGTTAAAATCTAAATTTGGAATAAATGAAGTTATAGCTACAATAATGTTAAACTGGATAGCATTCTATTTAAGTAACTACTTAATAAGAACTAGCTTCTTAGCTCAAAATAATAGTGAAACTTCAATTAGTATACATGATAGTGCAAGCATAGGTATAGACTGGTTAAAAGGTTTAGTAGGTCCAGCTACTTCAGTAAACTGGGGAATAGTTATATCTATAGTAGTTATATTAATAGTATCATTCATATTATTCAAAACAACTTTAGGATTTGAATTAAGAGGTGTTGGACATAACATGTTTGGTGCAGAATACGGTGGAATAAACGTAAATAGATCTATACTACAATCTATGGCCATAGCAGGTTTAATAGCAGGTCTTGCTGGTGCAATACAAGTAATGGGTGTATCTCATAACATATCAGTATTAGCAGCACAAGAAGGTTATGGATTTGATGGTATAGCAGTAGCATTAATCGCTAATAGTAATCCAATAGGAGTTATATTCTCTGGATTATTATTCGGAGCATTTAAGTATGGAGGAACTAAAATGCAAGCCGTTGGAGCTCCTTCAGAAGTTGTAAGTATAGTTATTGGATCAATAGTTTACTTTATAGCATTAAGTAGTGTATTAAAAATGTTATATGATAAAATGAAAGAAAAAAGAAGTAAAGGGGGTAATGCATAATGCAACAATTAGCTTTAATAATCAGTACAACTTTAATGTACTCTACACCCCTTATATTTACAGCATTAGGTGGAGTATTTTCTGAAAAATCAGGTATAGTAAATATAGGTCTAGAAGGTATGATGGTTATGGGTGCATTTGCGGGTGCAGCATCAGGATACCTTTTAGGAAATCCATGGTTAGCGTTTATAATTGGTGGACTTGCAGGTGGATTATTTGCTCTAATCCATGCTATAGCAACAGTTAGTTTTAATGCAGACCATACAATATCAGGTGTTGCTATAAACTTACTTGCACCAGGGGTAGCATTATTTGTATCAAAAATAATGTTTGATGGAGCAACAATGACTCCAACAATACCAATGGAAAATAAGATACCAAGACCATTAAATGGATTATTTGAATCAGGAAGTATCTTAGATACTATATTTAACTCATATGCTACAGTTTATTTAGCATTTATATTAGTTTTTGTAGTATGGTATGTACTATATAAAACTAAGTTCGGTCTTAGAGTGACAGCGGTTGGGGAACACCCAGGTGCAGCAGATACTTTAGGTATAAATGTTACTCGTGTTAGATATGCTGCAGTTATAATATCTGGTATACTAGCTGGATTTGGTGGAGCATCCATGAGTTTAGCTGTTGTTTCATCATTCAGACCAACATTAATATCTGGTCAAGGATATATTGCTATGGCAGCAGTTATATTTAGTAAATGGAGACCACAATGGGCGATGGTAGCTTGTTTATTATTTGGTTTCTCAACTGCTTTAACTGTTTTCTTTGGAAATCCAGAATTACCATTTGTTATAAATGAAAACTTATTATCAATGATACCTTATATAGTAACTTTAATAGTACTAGTATTATTTGTTAAGAGTTCTAAGGCTCCATCAGCGCTTGGAAACCCATACAAAAAAGGTGAAAGATAATTAATATAAAACTCGTTATTTGTACAATATAGTACATATAGCGAGTTTTTTTATTATAAATAAAAGAGAATAAATATAGTTTAAAAATACTATTTATTGAAATAATAAACTATAAGATAAGATTTTATTATTAGCTAATCCTCTTTTATATAGTTAGAAAGGGGCGATACATTTGACCAATAAAGAAATTCATATAAGTTTCTCACCTCATCCTAGGATTAAGGCCCAAGAAATTTTGGAATCTAAGGAAGTAGATAAAAATGTGAGTTTAAATGGAGGTATGGTAGAATTAGTAATCAATCTTGATATGAAAAATGATATTGACTTAGAGGAGATAGGACAGGAAATTACCGATTTAATAATATGTATAGTAAAAGATAAATACTTAAAAGAATATATAGATAAAAGATACAAGGATAGTTATTTAAATGAGCTTGATATTATATATCAATATTCATTAGAAGTCTTTAATCGAATGGAAAATTTAATTAAAGATAGTATTCTAACGAAAGTATCTAATTATTTAAAATATGAAAATTACATAAATATAGAAGGTTTTTTAAAATTTAGGTTAAAAGAAGTTATTGTGTATTTATCTTCTATAATAGAAATTGCAATAGAGGAATATCAAGAGGAAAAAGACCAAAGTGAGTTTATAAATGTGCTAAAGTATTTTGTAGATATGCAAGATACTAAAATAGATTTACTTGTAGTGAATATATTAGAGGATAAAACATTTAAATTGTATGATAGTCAAGGTAAAAAAATAGATAATCTTGATAATGAAGACATTATAAATATGGTTATAAAAGAAGAGTTAAATTATGAAGATTTTTTAATAAGCACATTACTAGCGCTTTGTCCTAGAAAAATAAAGATACTAGATTATTTAAATGATAACTCGTCTAAATTGGTAATTGAAACTATAAAATCTATCTTTGAAGAAAGAGTTAGCGTTATATCAAAATATAAATAGTTATATATATTGATAGTAAAAAAATTCTTTTTTTAATTTATCATAAGCTTTATAATTGTATATATCTAAAATAAATATACAACATTATAAGGAGATTTTTATGAGCAATATATTAAAAGTGATGCTATTAGCAAGTATTGGTGGAGTTATTGGATACATAACTAATGTTTTAGCTATAAAATTAATATTTAGGCCAATACAACCTATAAAAATACCGATATTAAACTTTGAAATAATAGGTCTTATACCGAAAAGAAGGAATGAAATATCTAAAAATATAGGTGAAATAATTCAAGATGAGTTTTTATCTATGGATGAGATACTAGAGAGTATAATGACCGAAAATGATAAAGAAAAAATTATAGAATACATAAAAGAAAAAATAAATAATATAGCACAAGAAAAAATGTCTTTTGTACCATTTCCAATAAGAGGAATGATAGAAGGATATATTATGGATGCAGTTGACTCAGAAGTAAGAGTTGCTATAAATGAGTTAAGTGAAGAAATGATAAATAAAGCGAAAGAACGTATAAATATACAAGAAATGGTAGAAACTAAGATAAATGAATTAGATCTATACGAGCTTGAAGATTTAATTATAAGAGTTGCTAAAAAAGAATTAAAACATATAGAAGTATTAGGATTAATATTAGGATTTTTAATAGGGATAATACAAGGCATTATCGTAATATTCATATAAAATATTAAGGTTGATACAAATTTTACTATCTGATATAATAGTGATAATAACTCAAGATTATTGCTAAGATAAGGACGAGTAAAGTAGAACTAATTTACAGAGAGGAAGGGTCATCGGCTGTAAGCCCATCTAAATATAGCTATTTGAAAACTACCTTTGAGCAGAACTTATTAGCATAAATTTATGTGAAAGTGTTCGGTTGACAACCTTATAGTCAACAAGAGGATTTATATTATTGTTATAAATCAACTTGGGTGGAACCACGAATTAATACTCGTCCCAATATTTTTATTGGCGACGAGTTTTTTTAATATATAAAATAAATAGGAGGCACTAGGTATGATAAAGATTACATTAAAAGATGGATCTGTAAGGGAATTTGAAAATGAACTTTCAGTTATGGAAATAGCTAAATCTATCAGTGAAGGATTAGCTAGAGCAATAGTTGCAGCTTCTGTAAATGGTAAAGTTGTAGGACTTGACTACATAGTAAAGGAAGACTGTGAATTAAACTTATTTAAATTTGAAGATGAAGAAGGTAAAGATGTATTTAGACATACATCAGCTCATATGTTAGCACAAGCTATAAAGAGATTATACCCAGAAGCTAAGTTTGCAATAGGACCAACTGTTGAAAATGGATTCTATTATGATATAGACTTAGAACACAGATTAACTAATGAAGATTTAGAAAAACTAGAGAAAGAAATGAAAAAAATAGCTAAAGAAGATGTAGCTATAGAAAGATATGAATTACCAAGAGAAGAAGCTTTAGCTTGGGCTAAAGAAAATTCAGAAATATATAAAGAAGAACTTATATCAGAATTACCTGAAGGGGAAGTAATATCATTCTATAAGCAAGGTGATTTTACTGATTTATGTAGAGGACCACATTTACCTTCAACTAAGAAAGTTAAAGCTGTTAAGTTATTAAGCGTTGCAGGTGCATACTGGCGTGGAGATGAAAAGAATAAAATGCTTCAAAGAATTTATGGTATATCTTTTGAAAAAAATAAAGATTTAGAAGAATACCTACACATGTTAGAGGAAGCTAAAAAGAGAGACCACAGAAAATTAGGTAAAGAATTAGATTTATTCTTTATACCAGAAGAAGGTCCAGGTTTCCCATTATTTTTACCAAAAGGTATGGAACTTAAAAATGAATTATTAAAATTCTGGAGAGAAATACACAGAGCAGATGGATACCAAGAAATAGAAACTCCAATAATATTAAATCAAAAGCTATGGGAGACTTCTGGACACTGGTTCAACTATAAAGAAAATATGTATACTGTAGATATAGATGACCAACAATTTGCTATAAAACCAATGAACTGTCCAGGTTCACTAATATACTATAACTTTAAACCACATTCATATAAAGAATTCCCAATGAAAGTTGCGGAACTTGGTAGAGTTCATAGACATGAATTATCTGGTGCATTACATGGACTTATGAGAGTTAGAGCATTTACTCAAGATGATGCTCATATATTCATGTTGCCAGAACAAATAAAAGATCAAATAAAAGGTGTTGTAGATTTAATAGATAGAGTTTATAAGACTTTTGGATTTGAATATCACTTAGAGTTATCTACTAGACCAGAAAACTCAATAGGAAGTGATGCAGACTGGGAGATAGCTGAAAATGGATTAAGAGAAGCTTTAGAAGATCTTAACTTATCTTATATATTAAATGAAGGTGATGGAGCATTCTATGGACCTAAAATAGACTTCCATTTAAGGGATTGTTTAGGTAGAACATGGCAATGTGGAACAATACAATTAGATATGCAGTTACCTCAAAGATTTGACATAACTTATGTTGGTCAAGATGGTGAAAAGCATAGACCAGTAATGATACACAGAGTTGCTTTTGGAAGTATAGAAAGATTTATAGGTATATTAATAGAACACTATGCTGGTAAGTTCCCAGTATGGTTAGCGCCAACTCAAGTTAGAATACTTCCTATATCAGATAAATATAATGATTATGCTAATGAAGTTAAAGATACTTTATTTGCAAAAGGTATAAGAGTTGAAATAGATGATAGAGCTGAAAAAACAGGATTTAAAATAAGAGAAGCACAACTTCAAAAAATACCATACATGATAATAGTAGGAGAAAAAGAAGAAGCGGATAAGACTATATCTGTAAGATCAAGAGATAAAGGCGAAATAGGAGCTGTATCTGTAGATGAATTCGTTAACACTATAACTGAAGAAGTAGTAAATAGAGTAAATGTAGAACAGTTTTAATTTAATAAAATAAAAATAAAAATCCACTGATATGTAACACTATATCGGTGGATTTTTTAATTAATATTAATTTACCATTTCTTTTTTTATTAAAGATTGTAATTCTTCATGAGTCATAGTCTCCTTGTCATGAAGATACTTAGAAACTATATGTAAGTCATTTATATTATTGTTTAATAGATCTAGAGTTTCCTTATAACAATCCTGGACTATACTATTTGCTTCTTTTTGAACTTGTTCGGATAAAATTGTTTTGATATTTCCATCAATAGTCATAAATCCTAATTTACTCATTCCATATTCACATACCATTTGGTTTGCTATATCTGTTACTTTTTTCAAATCATCCTTAGCACCTGTGGATTGATGATTAAATATTATTTCTTCTGATGCTTTTCCTGCTAATAGAATTTTTATTTTACTCATTAATTCTTCTTTAGTATAAATATATCTATCCTCATCAGGTAGTTGGAGAACATATCCAAGTGCTTCTCCTCTTGGAACTATTGAAATTTTTTGAATAGGACAAATTCCTAAAATATTGCTGACTATAGCATGACCAGCTTCATGATAAGAAACTATTTCTTTTTCTTTTGCTATTAAAGTAGAATTTTTAGATTCTAATCCTGCAATAACTCTTTCTAAAGCTTTATCAAAATGAAGAGCAGTTATAATAGGGCTATTGTCTCTTACAGCAAATATAGCGGCCTCATTTGCAATATTAGATAAATGAGCACCATTGAAACCATGAGTTTTTTTTGCTAGAAGCTCTAAATCAACAGATGCATCTAAAGGTTTATTATTAGTATGAACTTTTAAAATTTCAAATCTAGTGTGGAAGTTAGGTGATCCTATATGAATATGTCTATCGAATCTTCCTGGTCTAAGTAAGGCTTCATCTAATAAGTCAAGTCTATTTGTAGCTCCAACAACTATTACATTGGAATCTTTATTAAAACCATCCATTTCTACTAAAAGTTGATTTAATGTTTGATCTTTTTCATTATTACTCTCTAAGTGTCTTTTTGCTCCTATGGCGTCTATTTCATCAATGAAAATAATACTTGGTGCTTCTTTTCTAGCTTTTTCAAATAAAGTTCTGACACGTTTTGCACCAACACCTACATATTTTTCAACAAACTCAGAACCTGTTACGTTAAAAAATGATGAATTAGTTTCTCCAGCTACTGCTGATGCAAGAAGTGTTTTTCCGGTACCAGGTGGTCCGTAAAATAAAACACCTTTAGGTATTTTAGCACCCATTTTTTTGTACTTATCTGGGAACTTCATAAAATCCACTATTTCAAACAACTCTTCTTTTACTTCGTCAAGTCCAGCTACGTCTAAAAAAGTGGTTTTAGGTTTTGTACTATTTGTATCTTCGTTTTGCGTATCCTTTTCTATTTTTGTTTGTGCAAATACAGGAACAGGATTATTAAATTTTTTAAAGAAATTATTTAACATTTTCATAGACATACACCTCAGATAATAAAAATTATTAATTTATTTTATATTTTCCATAGTTACTAATATTTATTATTTAAATTTTTCCATAAATAAATTATTTATGTGATATTTTTAAGTATAGCCACAAATTGTATAATAATTACTCAATTAAGCAAAATAATAATATAATATAAATAGTAAGATATAATAATCATTAAATAAAATTAAAAATAAAAGTTAATATATTCTTGACACAATAAAAAATATGTAGTATATTATATGAAGTAGTTAAGAAAAAACAAAGAAGAAGTCCGCTTCTCACCTTGCAACGCAAGTTCGTAAGGTCAATATAAGTTTAACCTTTATTTATAAAGAGGTTATGATTATTATGACTTATATTAGCGGATGATTTAAATATCATTCGCTTTTTTTAATATATATATAAAATTTTGGAGGTGTCCTACCATTAGCAAAGAATTGTCAATGAATGATCAAATAAGAGATAAGGAAATAAGAGTTATCTCAGAAACTGGAGAGCAACTTGGAATAATGTCATCTAAAGAAGCTCAAATATTAGCAAATAATAAAAATTTAGATTTAGTTAAGATTTCACCAAATGCTAATCCACCAGTTTGCAAAATAATGGATTATGGAAAATATAAATACGAACAAGCGAGAAAAGAAAAAGAAGCAAGAAAAAACCAAAAAACAATAACAGTTAAAGAAATAAGACTTAGACCAGGTATTGAATCTAATGACTTACAAACTAAGGCTAACAATGCTATAAAATTCCTTAAAAAAGGAGATAAAGTTAAAGTTGAACTTAGATTCAGAGGTAGAGAATTAGGACATAAAGATATTGGTAAAGAAGTAATGCTTAAATTTATAGATATAGTAAAAGAGTTTGGAGAACCAACAAAAGCCCCAGCATTCGAGGGGAATAATATGGTTGTAATTATAGATCCAAAAAAATAGATAATTAACTGAGAGGAGGAATTTATCATGCCAAAAATGAAAACTCATAGAGGTGCTGCTAAAAGATTCAAGAAGACTGGAACTGGAAAGTTAAAGAGAGCTAAAGCTTTCAAAAGACATATACTAACTAAGAAAAATGCTAAGACTAAAATGAACTTAAGAAAGTCTGCAATAGTTAGTGAAGGTGATGCTAGAAGAATAGCACAATTATTACCATACTAAGATTTAAAACAAAAGACAAAAAATAGATTAACGTAAAGATTATTAAAGGAGGTCACGACGATGGCAAGAGTTAAAAAAGCTATGAACGCTCGTAAAAAGCATAAAAAAGTATTAAAACTTGCAAAAGGATTTATAGGATCTAGAAGCAAATTATATAGACCAGCAAATACTTTCGTAATGAAAGCATTAAAGAACGCATATATAGGTAGAAAGTTAAAGAAGAGAGACTTCAGAAAACTTTGGATACAAAGAATAAACGCTGCAACTAGAATGCACGGATTATCTTACTCAAGATTCATGAACGGATTAAAATTAGCAGGTGTTGAAGTTAACAGAAAGATGTTATCTGAAATGGCTATACAAGATCCTCAAGGATTCGCTCAATTAGTAGAAGTTGCTAAATCAAAATTAGCTTAATTATACGATAAAACGGTAAACTGATATGAAGTTTACCGTTTTTTTATGTAATTTTTTAAGTTTGAATAGAGAATATTATAAATAAAATGTGTATAATATTATTAAGCAAAATAAATGATAATTAAATCAAATCCTCCTATTATTGTTTTTAGGTTAAATTTGGAATATAATAAAATAATGGTTACTAAAGCGTACTTATATAAGGAGGTCAAGAAATTGAAGTCGTTATTAAAAAGGACTATGGGTTACATAAATAATTTAGATCCTGCTCAGATAATGGTAATGGGATTTGCAGCTGTAATATTATTTGGTGCTTTTTTATTGAACTTACCAATAGCAACTAAAAATGGAGAAAGTATAGGATTTTTAGATGCAGTATTTACAGCTACATCTGCAGTGTGTGTTACAGGACTAATTGTAGTAGATACAGCAACATATTGGAGTCATTTTGGTCAAATAGTAATTATAACATTAATACAAGTAGGTGGACTAGGATTTATGACTATAGCCACTATGTTTGCACTTTTAACAAAGAAGAAAATTAATTTAAGAGAAAGACTACTGATTCAAGAATCTTTAAATCAAAGAGATTTATCAGGTATGGTAAAGTTAACTAGATATGTAATATTGATAACTCTTTTAATAGAAGGTATAGGTGCGATTCTATTATCATTTACTTTTATACCACAATTTGGATTAGGTAGAGGTATTTGGTATAGTATATTTCATGCCATATCAGCATTTTGTAATGCTGGATTTGATTTGATGGGTTCTGTTAGTGGACCATTTACATCTTTAACATCATATGTAGATAATTTTATGATAGTTATGACTATATCTATGCTTATAATACTAGGAGGAATTGGATTCCCAGTAATGCTAGATGTGATAAATACTAAGAAATTATCAAGATTGAATATGCATTCAAAGATTGTTTTAGTAACAACATTAATACTTATTGCTATTGGGACAGTATTTATATTTATTGTAGAATTTAATAATCCTAAAACTCTAGGACCATTAAGTATTTTTGGCAAAGCTTTAGCAGCGTTCTTCCAGTCAGTTACAGCTAGAACAGCTGGATTTAATACAATAGATTTGACCTTAATACAAGAAAGTAGTTTATTTATAATGATAATACTAATGTTCATAGGAGCATCTCCAGCATCAACTGGTGGTGGTATAAAAACTACTACGTTAGCATCTCTAGTTATAACAGTTAAAAGCTTTATATCTGGAAAGGCTGATATAGAAGCTTATGAAAGAAGAATAAGTGCTTCAGTTGTAACTAAGGCTGTAGGAATATTCTTTATAGCCATATCACTTGTAGTACTTGGAACTTTAGCACTATCGCTAACTGATCCAGGATTTACTTTAGTTGAATGTGGATTTGAAATAGTTTCAGCAATAGCTACAGTAGGTTTAAGTACAGGGGGAAGCCCTAATTTAACATCAATGGGTAAAATAGTAGTAATGATAGCTATGTTTATAGGTAGAGTTGGATCTTTAACTATTTTTGTGGCATTATTATCAAGAGGAGCTAAGAAAAAGCCACCAGTTAGATATCCAGAAGGAAAAATAATAGTAGGATAAATTATACATATTGAGAGGATAAAATCATGAAACAATATATAGTTATTGGTTGTGGAAGATTTGGTGCATCTGTAGCTACTACAATGCATCTTTTAGGTCATCAAGTTATGGCTATAGATAAAGGTGAAGAAATAATTCAAAATATATCAGATAAAGTTACTCATGCAGCAATTGTTGATGTGACTGATGAAGCTGCTCTAAGATCCCTAGGACTTGGAAATTTTGATGTTGCTATAGTTGCTATAGGTTCGGATATAAGGGCATCTATAATGGCTACACTTATAGCTAAAGAGATGGGTGTAAAGCAAATTGTATGTAAAGCAAAAGATGAATTACAAGCAAAAGTACTTTATAAAATAGGAGCTGATAGAGTTGTATTTCCAGAGAGAGATATGGGAGTTAGAGTAGCTCACAACTTAGTATCAGATAATATATTAGATCATATAGAGTTAGATCCAGAATATTCTATAGTAGAAATTGTTACTCCAAATAAATGGGTAGGAAAAACATTAATCGAGTTAGATTTAAGAGCTAAGTATGAGATAACAGTTCTTGCTATAAAATCTGGTAAAAGGATAAATGTAACACCTTCTCCTCAAGAAGAATTAAAGGCTGGGAGTATATTAGTTGTAATTGGACAAAATAATAATATAAGTTCTATTGCTTCAGAAAATAAGGACTTGATTAGGAGAAGATAATAATCATGACAGTTATGATAAGCAGTAAAGATAATGAAAAAGTTAAATATACAAAATCGTTGCTAAAAACTAAAAATAGAAATAAAGAAAATAAATTTATAATAGAAGGATATAGAATCTTAACCTTAGCAATAGAATGTAATGCAGATTTAGATTATGTATTTATTAATGAAGATTTTGAAAATAAAAAAGAGCATTCTCAATTTTTAGATGTTCTTAAAAATAAAAATATAAAAATATATAAAGCTACAAATAAGATATTTAATGAATTAGTTGACACAGAAAATACTCAAGGTATTTTAGCTGTTGTAGGTTTTAAAAATAGAGATATAGATAATAATATAGAAGATTCGCATAAATTTGTATTGATTTTAGATAGAATACAAGATCCAGGTAATATGGGAACTATAATTAGAACAGCAGATGCAGCTGGTGTAGATGCAATAATAAATTTAAAAGGATGTGTAGATATATACAATCCAAAAGTTATACGCTCAACTATGGGGTCTATTTTTGATATGAATATAATACAATCAACACAAGAAGAGGCTCTTAGAGTTTTGAAAAATAATAATTTTGAAATTGTATCGAGTTATTTAAATACAGATAATTATTATAACACTGTAAGTTATAATAATAAGGTAGCATTAGTTATAGGAAATGAAGCTAATGGAGTTAATGATGAACTAATAAGTATCTCAGACACATTAGTTAAGATACCGATATATGGAAATGCAGAATCTTTAAATGCAGCTATAAGTTCAGCTATATTAATGTATGAGATAAAGAAATCTTTAGTATAGAATATTGTAAGTATATATATTGATATGTTATAATATTGTATCAGTATATACATAAAATATAATTCAAATACAGTGAAAGAGAAAAGTATTTTAGATTAACTTAGTATAGAGATAAGTACCTTGGCTGGAAGTACTTTCTAAGTATTTAAAAGAAGTTCCCTCTGGAGTTTTAAAGCTGAATTAATAGTAGGCTTTAACGTTAAAACGCGTTAAGTTTATACGAGGTGGTTTAGAATATTAATTTTCTAAGCTACTAGGGTGGTACCGCGAAATTATAACCTTTCGTCCCTAGACAGGGATGAAGGGTTTTTTTTATATTTAAATAAGAAAAATTGAAAGGGTGATAAATAGTGCAAGAAAAATTACTTAATCTAAAAGATATCGCTTTAGGTGAAATACAAGATGCTTCTACTATAGAAGAATTAGAAGGTTTAAGAGTAAAATACTCAGGAAAAAAAGGTCAATTAACTGCTATCATGAAAGAAATGGGTAAATTATCGGCAGAAGAAAGACCTGTTGTAGGTAAAGTAGCTAATATAGTTAGAGAAGCTATTGAAGGTGGGATAAACACTAAAAAAGAAGAAATAAAAGCAATAGAAAAAGAAAAACAATTAGCTAGCGAAGTTATAGATGTTACAATGCCAGGTAAGACATTTACAGTTGGTAAAAAACATCCTATAAGCCAAATAATAGATGAAGTATCAGAAATATTTATGGGACTTGGATTTTCAATAGCGGAAGGTCCTGAAGTTGAGACAATAGAAAATAACTTTGATGCATTAAATGCTCCAAAAGACCATCCATCAAGAGATATGAGTGATACATTCTACATAAATAGTGAATTATTACTTAGAACTCAAACATCTCCAGTTCAAGTTAGAACTATGAAGAGTCAGGATTTACCGATAAAAGTAATATCTCCAGGTAGATGTTTTAGATTTGACTCTCCAGATGCTACACATTCACCAATGTTCCATCAAATAGAAGGATTAGTTGTTGGTAAGGATGTTACAATGGCACAGCTTAAAGGAACTTTAGATAACTTCGTTAAGAAACTATTTGGAGAAGAAACTAAAACTAAGTTTAGACCACATAACTTCCCATTCACAGAGCCAAGTGCAGAGGTTGATGTTACATGCTTTAAGTGTGGTGGAGAAGGATGTGCAATGTGTAAACAAGAAGGATGGATAGAAATATTAGGAGCTGGTATGGTTCATCCAAACGTACTAAGAAATTGTGGAATAGATCCAGAAGTATACAGTGGATTTGCATTCGGTATGGGTGTAGAGAGAATTGGTATGCTTAAATATGAGATAGATGATATAAGATTATTATTTGAAAATGATATGAGATTCTTAAATCAATTTTAATTAGGAGGTAGATAATATGTTAGTATCTTTAAAATGGCTTAGAGATTATGTTGATATAGATATGGACACTAAAGAGTTTGCTGACAAAATGACTATGACAGGAACTAAAGTGGAAAAAGTAGATTTCTTCGGAGAAGAAATAGAAAATGTTGTTGTTGGTAAAATACTAGAAATAACAGAGCATCCAAATGCTGATAAATTAATTGTGACTAAAGTTGATGTAGGAACTGAGGTTATACAAATAGTAACTGGAGCTAAAAATGTATCTGTAGGGGATTTTATACCAGTTGCAAGAATAGGTGCGAAGTTACCTGGTGGAATAAAAATTAAAAAAGGTAAACTAAGAGGAGAGCTTTCAGAAGGTATGATGTGCTCTGCTGAAGAATTAGGAATAGATGAGCATTTTGTAGCTGAACATAAGAAAAATGGAATATACATATTAGATCATGAAGATTCTTATGAATTAGGAAAAGATGTAAAAGAAGTAATGGGAATAAATGATGCTTTAATAGAGTTTGAATTAACATCTAATAGACCTGATTGTAGATCTATGATAGGTATAGCTAGAGAAGCTGCTGTAACTATAAACTCTAAATTAAAGTATCCAGAAATAGTTGTAAAAGAAGAAGGACAAGATATAAACTTTGATATAAAAATAGAAAATGAAGACTTATGTAATAGATATTGTGCAAGAACAGTAAAAAATGTAAAGATAGGTCCATCTCCATATTGGATGCAAAGAAAACTTATAGAAGCTGGTGTTAGACCAATAAATAATATAGTAGATATAACTAACTATGTAATGATAGAACTTGGCCAACCATTACATGCATTTGATTTAAGCAAATTAACTACTGGTAAAATAGTTGTTAAAAATGCTCAAGATGGAGAAAAGTTTACTACTTTAGATGAAGTTGAAAGAACTCTAGATAAAGATATGTTAGTTATAACAGATGGAGAAAAATCTTTAGCACTTGCAGGTGTTATGGGAGGACTTAACTCTGAAATAGATGATAATACTACAGAAGTTTTATTAGAAGGTGCAAGCTTTAAGAGAGAAAATATAAGAGCAACATCTAAAAAATTAGGTCTTAGAACTGAAGCTTCAGGAAGATATGAAAAAGGAATAGATACTAACCTTGCAAAAGAAGCTGTAAATAGAGCTGCTCAATTAATAGAAATGTTAGGTTGTGGAACTGTTGATAAAGGAGTAGTAGATATATATCCAACTAAGCCAGAAGTTAAGAAATTAGTAGTTAATCCACAAAGAATAAATAAATTATTAGGTGTAGAAGTGCCTATGGATCAATTTGTAGGAATATTAGAATCTTTAGAATTTAATTGTAACTTAGTTTCTAGTGAAAAATTAGAAATAGAAGTTCCAAGCTTTAGATTAGATATGGAACAAGAAGCAGATGTATTTGAAGAAATCGCAAGAATATATGGATTTGAAAATATACCTTCAGCACAATTAGAAGGAAATGCTACTGCTGGAGTTAAAACTGCTAAACAAAAGTTCATGGATAATGTAAAAAATACTGCTACATCTATAGGATTAAATGAAATATTAACTTATTCATTTGTAAGTCCAAAAGGAGTAGATAAAATACAACTTCCAGAAAATGATCCAAAGAGAAGCTTTGTAACTCTTATAAATCCATTAGGTGAAGAAACTTCAGTAATGAGAACTACAATGATGCCAAGTATGCTTGATGTTTTATATACAAATATATCTCGTAAAGTAGACAGTTCATGTGCATTTGAATGTGGTCACACATTTACTCCACAAAATGGATTACCTAAGGAACATAATCATGTATGTATAGGAATGTATGGCAAAGATGTAGATTTCTTTGCATTAAAAGGTGCTATAGAGGTTATATGTAAGAGTGTTGGATTTAACGATTATGAAGTAATACCAGAAAAAGAAAATTCAACATTCCACCCAGGAAGATGTGCAAGATTAGAATATAATGGAATGTATGTAGGTACATTTGGAGAGTTACATCCGAATGTAATAGAAAACTATAGTTTAGGTCAAAGAGTTTACATAGCTGAATTAGACCTTGATGTAATATTTGAAAATAGTAGCAATAATATAGTTTATAGCCCATTACCAAAATTCCCATCTACATCAAGAGATATAGCTTTAATAGTTAAAGATGATGTATATGTAAAAGACATAGAAGATATAATAAAATCTAATGGAGCTGGACTTGTTGAAGCTTATAAATTATTTGATGTATATAAAGGTGCACAAATAGAGGAAGGTCATAAGTCAATAGCGTATTCTATAACATATAGAAGTAAAGAAAAAACATTAACAGATGAAGATGTGGCTAAAGTGCATGACGTAATACTAAAAGAATTAGCAGAAAAATTAAATGCAAATTTAAGATCAAACTAACTCATCTGTATAGGGGGGATTAGTGTGAATAATGTTAATAAAGTAACTGTGAAAATTCAAGGTGTAGAGTATCCAATGGTTGGAGATAAACCTGCACATGAGATGATTAAAGTAGCAAGCTATGTTGATCAAGAAATGACAAAAGTTGTAGAAAGTAACCCTAAATTAAGTACAGTTATGGCTGGAATAGTTACTGCTATAAATATAACAGATCAACTGTTTGAATGTGATAATTATAGTAGTGAATTAGCAAAAGAAAATGATGATTTAAGACGTAGAGTAGATCAAACTGATGAGGGTCTTAAGTTAGAAATAAAAAAATTACAACTTCAATTAGACAGTAGAGATAAAGAAATTACTGAAAAAGTATCTAAAATAGAAAGTTTAAATAAATTAATTGAAGAGAAAAATAAAGCGTTAGAAGCAAAAGAGGCTGAAATAGATAACTTAAGTATTTCAACAGAAGGATCTCAATCAGAAGTAGAAAATTATAAATCAGAAATAGAAGATTTAGAAATGCTACTTAAAGGAGCAGAAGAGAGAGCAAAAATTGCAGAAAGCTTATCATCAGAGTTCCAAAATAAAGCATACAAGCTACAATTAAAGTATACTGAATTAGAAAATGAATTGAAATATTTAAGAGCTATGAGATAGTTAGAAATTAGGGGATGTCTAAAATGAGTTAAATCATTCAAAGGCATCCTCTTTTAATTTAAAAATTTAAAGTAAAGTTTATATGTTTTTAATGTATACTTAAGTGGGTATAAAACTTTATTAGACTTAAAAATTAAAATATAGGAAAATAGAAGATACTATTAATATTATAAATTTCCTTGAAGGAGGATCAAAATGAAAGACATAGAATTACTAGCACCTGTTGGTTCCTTTGAAGCTTTAAAGGCAGCTGTACAAAATGGAGCAAATGCGGTTTATTTAGGAGGAAAAGATTTTAGTGCAAGAGCATCTGCAAATAACTTTGATAGAGATGAATTAAAAGAAGCTGTTAGATATGCACATATAAGAAATGTACAAGTTTTTGTTACTGCAAATACATTAATCAAGCAAGATGAAATTGAAAGCTTTGTAGAGTATGCTAAATTTTTATATGATATAGATGTAGATGCAATAATACTTCAAGATATAGGAATTGCAAAATTAATAAAGAAATTACTACCAGATTTTGAATTACATGCAAGTACACAAATGGTAGCACATTCACTAGAAGATGTTAAATATCTTGAAAATGCAGGATTTGATAGAGTTGTACTAGCTAGAGAATTAACGGTAGAAGAAATAAAAGAAATTTGTGATAATACAAGTGTTGATATAGAGGTATTTGTACATGGAGCATTATGTGTATGCTATTCAGGGCAATGTTTAATGAGTAGTATGCTAGGAAATAGATCTGGAAATAGAGGTAGATGTGCACAACCTTGTAGACAAAAATACGAATTAATTGATATACACACAGGAGAAGTAATAAATAGCAATGGAGATTACTTGTTGAGTCCAAGAGATTTAAGTACAATAGAAGAAATAGATAAGGTAATAGATGCAGGAGTTCACTCTTTAAAAATAGAGGGTAGAATGAAAAGACCAGAATATGTCGCAACAGTTATAAGTAGTTACAGAAAGACTGTAGATAACTATTTAAAAAAACATAAAGTAAATGTTTTAGATGAAACTATTAATGATTTATATACTATTTTTAATAGAAAATTTACAAAAGGTCTTATACTAGGTGAAGTAGGTAAAGGTGTAATGAACCCTGAGATTCCTAATAATCAAGGTTTATACGTAGGAAAAGTTTTAGACTTTAATAAAAAGGCTAAAAGGCTAAGATTAAAGTTAGAAAATACCCTTAAAAAAGGCGATGGTATAAATCTAGGAGGAGGAACTATTGGTAGAATAATAAAAGAGGGTGAAATAACTACAATAGCTCATAAGGGAGATATAATTGAATTAGATTTTGTTGGAGAAGCAAGAAAGCATCAAGTAGTATTTAAAACTTCAGACAGTGAGCTTATGGACAGGGTTCAAAGTACGTTCCAACAAGATAAGGAACTAGTGAAAAGCAATATAGATGCCAAGTTAACTATAAAATTAGGTCAAAAGCCAGTATTAACCTTCATAGATTCAAAAGGAAATAAAGCTTCTATAGAAGGTGATAAAGTTGTAGAAGAAGCTATGAAGGTAGCTTTAAGTAAAGAGAAGGTAGAATCTCAGATTCAAAAGCTTGGAAACACTCCATATCAATTAAATAAAATAAATACAATTCTTGATGAAGGTGTAAGTTTACCAATAAGTATAATTAATCAAATGAGAAGAGATTGTATAGATTTATTAAATGAAGAAAGAGTAAAAGTAAAAGATAGAAAATATAAACATGAAAAAATATCATATAGACCAGTTAAGGTTAGAAAAGATGTAAAACCAAAGCTTAGAGTAAAAGTTAAAAACTTAGAACAATTAAAATCTGCATTAGAATGTGAAATAGATGCAGTTTATTATGAAGATATATTAACTTTAGATAAAGCTTTAGAAATGGGGATTAAGTATAATAAAAAGGTTATATATTCATCCCCTAGAATAATTAGAAATAGAGAATACAAGAGTTTAGAAAAAGCTAATAAATTAAATTTAAATGAAGTACAAGTAGGTACATTAGGTGGAATAGATTACTTTAAAGGTAAGAAATTAAGTATAGATTACTTCTTAAATGCATTCAATAGTGAAACAATAAACCATTTTAAAAATGAAGGTGCGCAATCTCTATGTATATCTCAAGAGCTTAATTTACAAGAGATAAAAGAAACTCTACAATATACTGATATGGAAATTGAAGGTGTAGTATATGGATATGCAACCATGATGGTAACTGAATATTGTCCAATGGGAGTTTTAGTTCGTGATTGTAAAAAAGATAAAAGAGCAGCTAAATGTAATCAAAGTATATATGCATTAAAGAGTTTTAAAGGAGATATGTTCAGAATATCTCAAGATATATTCTGTAGAAGTACAATATATAATTCAAATGTTACTTGCATGTTAGATAATTTAGAAGAGATAATAAAATGTGGAATAGATGTGTTGAGATTAGATTTTACACAAGAAAATGGGCGAATGGTTAGAGATATTATAGAAGCTCATACAGAAGTACTAAATAATAATTATAGGTTGGGAGCAAAGGCAACTAATTTATATAATTATTTAGATTCAAAAGGAACTACATCGGCTCATTACTATAAAGGTGTAGAATAAAGATATGAAAAAAATTATATTAATAACTGGTTTATTACTGTTGATAATAACATTAATATCCACAATAGTATTAAAAAGTATATCATCAAGAGATAATAATACACAGTTTGCAGAGAAAAAAGCTGAAGATTTAAATCCAATATCAAAAGAAAGTGCAATAAAAGTATTAAAATCTGAATTCGGTGATGGTGTAATGAATACAATAGAAGATATAGAGGAAGAAAATGATAATTATATCATAGATGTAAATATTAATTTAGGTGCTTCAGAAGAACATACCCACACAGAAGAAGAGTTATCAACAGAAGAAGTAAGTATATCAGAAGATGGAGAGCATATAATCAACTTAGGTATTCACAAAATTAACAAATACACAGGTGAATTAGTATATAACAATTAAACATAATAAATTAATTAAAAATCAATTTATTATTTGGTAAATAAAAAATAGATTCAAATATATCTGTTTTAATGATAAATTTGAATCTATTTACTTAAATATTAATTAACGAATTGATTTTAATATTTCTAATAAGTAATTCCATGTATTTTCAGTAGATTTTATATTTAAATGTTCATTAGGAGTATGAACATCAAACATATCAGGACCTAACGATATAGCTTCAGCATTAGGCATTTTGTCTAATAATAATCCACACTCAAGTCCTGCATGAATTGCCATTATTATAGGTTTTTTGCCTGTTAATTTTTCATAAGTTTCAACACAAATTTTTTCAAGTTCAGATCCCTTTGCATATTCCCAAGCAGGATAATCACTTTCAACAACAAACTTACCACCTAAAGAGTTTGTTAATAAATCCATTCTATTTAAAATGTCATCCTTTAAAGTACTAACAGAACTTCTAACTGCACTTTCAAATAATATTTCATTATCGTTATTAACTACAACACCTAAATTAGTAGAGCTTTCTACAAGACCGTTTATATCCATACTCATAGTTTGAATTCCATTTGGAATTAGATTATACATTTTGATTATTTTATCTTTTAATTCAGGCGTGAATACTTTATCAACGTTTGTTTCTTTAACTTCTACAATAAGTCCTGGATCAGAAGTACTAAACTCATGCTTAAATAAACTTTCTATTTTTGATATTTGATTTTTAGTTTCATCAAGTAAGTTTTTATCAATTACTATTACACATTCTGCCTCACGAGGAATAGCATTGTTTTTAGAACCACCATGAATATTAGCTAAATCATAATCAACCTTTAATAAATTTAGAAGTCTACCTAATAATTTATTTGAATTAGCTCTTTGTTTTATGATATCCATACCAGAGTGACCACCTAAAAGTCCTTTTATATCTATTGATAGACCTACTTTATTATCTGAAACTTGAGTATATTCAACTGGTAATGTAGTTTTAGCTGTAGCTCCACCAGCGCAGCTTACTAATATATATCCTTCTTCTTCAGAATCTAAGTTTAATATATACTTAGATTTAAGTTTAGAACCATCTAAATTCATAGCACCAGTCATACCAGCTTCTTCATCTACAGTAACTAAAAACTCTATTTCAGGATGCTCAATAGAATTATCAGCAAGTACTGCCATCCCCATAGCTACAGCAATACCATTATCTGCACCTAAAGTAGTTCCACTAGCGTATATCATACCATCTTCAATTCTTAATTTTAAAGGATCTTTAGTAAAGTCATGAACAGTATCTTTATTTTTTTCACAAACCATATCCATATGACCTTGTAACATAACACAAGGAGCATTTTCATATCCCTTAGTTGCAGGTTTTCTTATTATTATATTTAAATATTCATCTTGAATTGTCTCTAATCCTAAATCCTCCCCAAATTTACGAAGAAAATCACTTATTCCTTTTTCGTTTCCAGAGCCTCTAGGTATTTGAGAAATCTCTTCGAAATATTTAAATACTAATTGAGGTTTTAAATCTTGTAAAACTTTTTCCATAAGATAGAATCTCCTTTATTATAATTTGTATTAAAATACTTATTTTAAGTTAATAATTAAAAAAATACGCTACAAATAATACATGTTTATGTATAATATATAAATAGCTATATAAATAGTATAATACAAATGTACATAAAATAAACGATATAAAAAGAAAGAAAAAATAAAGGAGGAAGTATGAATCAAAAATCATTAAGAGTTTTAGAGTTTAACAAAATTGTTGACATATTAAAGACAAAAGTTTCATCTTCTTTAGGTTTAAAATATATAGAAAAGTTAACACCAAGTTCAAATTATGAAGAAGTTAAATATATGCTAGAAGAAACTAGCCAAGCACAGGGAATACTTCTAAAAAGAGGTGGAATAGCTTTAAATGGAATACATGATATAGAAGATAAAGCAAAGAGAGCAGAAATAGGTGCATCTCTAGATCCTGGAAGTTTAATTAAAATAGCAGATACTTTAAGGGTTTCGAGAAATTTAAAAAATACACTATCAAGTAGTGAAGAAGAAGAGTTCAATTATCCAATAATTCAAGGATTATCAAATTCTTTATATGCTTATAGAGATGTAGAAGATAAAATTTATAATGCAATTATAAGTGAGATAGAAATTTCTGATAATGCTTCAACAGAGCTTAGAAATATTAGAAGGAGAATAGTTCAAAAGAACCAATCTATAAGGTCTAAACTAAATTCTATTATTACATCAACTACATATAAAAAGTACTTACAGGATGCAATAATATCTGTTAGAGGAGATAGATTTGTTGTTCCTGTAAAAGCAGAATACAGATCATATGTGTCTGGAATTATTCATGATCAGTCATCATCAGGAGCAACTTTATTTGTAGAGCCTATGAGTATAGTAGACATGAATAATGAACTTAGACAATTAAGGTTACAAGAACAAGAAGAAATAGAAAGAATATTAGCAGAACTATCAGCAATTGTAGGTGAAATTAGTCATGATATAATTTCAAATCAAGAAATACTAGGAAAATTGGATTTTGCATTCGCAAAAGGTAAATTATCTATATCTATGAAAGCTGTTGAGCCTAATTTAAATAATGATAAATATATAAATATAAAAGCAGGAAGACATCCACTTTTAGATGCAGAAACTGTTGTTGCTAATAACATTTACTTAGGAAGAGAGTTTCATACATTACTTATAACAGGACCTAATACAGGTGGTAAAACTGTAACTATAAAAACAGTAGGTTTATTTGCTTTAATGACTCAAAGTGGACTTCATATACCAGCTAACTATGGAAGTAGCATGTGTGTATTTGATAATGTATTTGCAGATATTGGTGATGAACAAAGTATAGAACAAAGCTTATCTACATTTTCTTCTCATATGACTAATATAGTTTCTATACTAAGAGATGTAACTGAAAATTCATTAGTTATATTTGACGAACTAGGTGCAGGAACTGACCCAATGGAAGGAGCTGCTTTAGCTATTGCAATATTAGAAGATGTAAAGATGGCTGGTGCAACTTGTATAGCTACAACTCACTATACAGAGCTTAAAAACTATGCTTTAACAAAAGAAGGCGTAGAAAATGCTGCAGTTGAATTTGATGTAGAAACATTAAGTCCAACATATAGGCTTCTTATGGGGATACCAGGAAAGTCAAATGCATTTGCAATATCTAAGAAATTAGGTTTAAGTGATTATATAATTTCAAGGGCTAGAGAATTCATAGATGATAGCAATATAGAATTAGAAGATGTTCTTCAAGAAGCAGAAAAAAGTAGGCTTAAAGCTATTGAAGAAAGAGAAGAAGCAGAAAAGCTAAAATTAGAAATAGAAAAAGTTAAGAAAGAGTATGATGAACGATTAGAAAAAATTATATCTCAAAAAGATAAGATGATAGAACAAGCTAAATCTGAAGCATTTAGAATAACTAGAGGTGCTAAAGAAAAAGTTGATAGTATAATAAAAGAGCTTAGAGCTATGGAAAATGAAATGGCTTCTAAAGAGAAAAATCGTAAAATAGAAGCTCTTAGAAAAGAATTAACAAACTCTATGGGGGCACTTCAGCCAACTGTTGAAAGTATGATAGTTCCAAAAGTTGCAAGTAAAGAAATTAAGAACTTAAAACCAGGAGATGAAGTTAAAGTAATAACTTTAAATCAAAATGGTAGTGTAATATCTGTTGATGATAAGAAAAAAGAAGCAGTAGTTCAAATCGGTATAATGAAAATGACTTTACCATTTAAATCATTACAAAGAGCTAAGGCTGAAGCAAAAACTACCGTAACAAAAGGAACTAGAAATATAATTAAGTCTAAATCAGGTAGAGTTAAGAGTGAAGTTGACCTTCGTGGTATGACATTAGAAGAAGCTATAATGGAAGTTGATAAATACTTAGATGATGCATGTGTAGCAGGGCTTGAATATGTTACAATAATACATGGTATAGGTACGGGAGTACTTAAGTCTGGGCTTCAAGATGTACTTAAGAAAAATAAACATGTTAAATCTCAAAGACCTGGTCAATATGGTGAAGGTGGAGCAGGTGTAACCATAGCTGTATTAAAATAATTTAAAAAGAGGTTTTTAATTATGATAATAGTATCAGCATGCTTATTAGGTATAAATTGTAAGTATAATAATTTAAATAATGATAATCAAAAAGTAAGAGAATATTTAAATGGAAAAGAATTTGTAATCGCATGCCCAGAACAGTTAGGAGGACTTAGTACACCTAGAAATCCTTCTGAAATTATTAATATAAGTAAACAAGAGGTTAGCAGATGTAAAGTTATTAGCAATAAAGGTGAAGATGTAACTGAAAACTTTGTAAAAGGTGCTAAAGAGACGTTAAAAATTGCGAAACTATACAATTGTAAAGAAGCCATAATGAAGGATGGAAGTCCTTCATGTGGCTCTAAATATATATATGATGGTAGTTTCACGGGAAAAAAAATTCTTGGTGAAGGAATTACATCAGCATTACTTAGAAAAAATAATATAAAAGTAATTAGTGAAAACGAACTATAATGGCTAAATATCTTGAAAAAACTCAAGATTTGATTTACCATAAGAAGATAAGAGAAAGAGAGAGGAGCAATGACATGCAAGATTTCAAGGTAGCAATAGGAAATTGCCTTAAAGAAAAGATAGACGATTTATCTTTAGAAGAAATATTAGGACTTATAGAAATACCACCAAATAAAGATATGGGTGATTATGCTTTCCCATGTTTTAAATTAGCTAAGGTATTTAGAAAAGCTCCTAACATGATAGCAGCAGACTTAGCAGAAAGTATAGAAGCAAAAGGAGATATAGCAAAAGTTATGCCAATGGGCGGATACGTAAACTTCTTTGTTAATAAGTCTCAATTAGCTACTAATGTTATAAATGATGTATTAACTCAAAAAGATGCATACGGAAAATCAAAATTAGGTGAAGGTAAAACTGTAGTAATAGATTTTTCATCTCCTAACATAGCAAAGCCATTCCATATAGGGCATATAAGAACAACTGTTATAGGAAATGCTTTATATAAAATATACGATTCACAAGGATATGATACTGTAAGAATAAACCACTTAGGAGATTACGGAACTCAATTTGGAAAACTTATAGTAGCATTTAAATTATGGGGAGATAAGGATGCAGTAGAAGCTAATCCAATCCCAGAACTATTAAAATTATATATAAGATTCCATGACGAAGCAGAAGAAAAGCCAGAGATGGAAGATGAAGCTAGAGCATGGTTTACAAAATTAGAAAATGGAGATCCAGAAGCTAAAGAATTATGGCAATGGTTCAGAGATGAAAGTTTAAAAGAATTTGCTAGAGTTTACGATTTATTAGATATACAATTTGACTCTTATAATGGAGAAAGTTTCTACTCAGATAAAATGGATACTGTAATAGAAACTATAAAAGAAAAAGGATTATTAAAAGAATCTCAAGGTACAAATGTTGTTGATCTAGAAGAATATAACATGCCACCAGCACTTATAACAAAAAATGATGGATCTACATTATATATGACAAGAGATTTAGCTGCAGCTGTATATAGAAAGAATACATATAATTTTGATAAGTGTATATATGTAGTTGGTTCACAACAATCATTACACTTCCAACAATTATTTAAAGTTTTAGAACTTGTAGGTTTTGAATGGGCTAAGGATTTAGTTCATGTTCCATTTGGAATGGTTGCATTAGAAGAAGGAACTATGTCTACTAGAAAGGGTAGAGTAGTATTCTTAGAAGATGTTTTAAAACAAGCTATAGAAAAGACTAAAGAAACTATGTTAGCTAAAAATCCAGATGCTAAAAATGTTGATGAAATAGCTAAGCAAGTTGGAGTTGGAGCAGTAGTATTCCAAGAATTATCTAATAGTAGAATAAAAGATTATACTTTCTCTTGGGAAAGAACATTAAGCTTTGAAGGTGAAACTGGACCATATGTTCAATATACACATGCTAGATGTTGTGCAGTTTTAAGAAAAGCTAATGAAGAAGTAAGTGCAGATATAGACTATAACTTATTAACTAACGAAGATAGTGTTGAAGTATTAAAGACTATAGCATCATTTAATAAGAGTATAGTATCTGCTATGAATAGAAATGAACCACATATAGTAACGAGATTTGTTTTAGATTTAGCTCAAGCATTTAATAAATTCTATCATGACAATCCAATATTAGTAGATGATGTTGAGACTAGAAAAGCTAGACTTGCTTTAGTTGCTGTAACTAGACAAACTCTAGAGAATGGACTTAAATTATTAGGAATGCAAGCACCAGAGAGAATGTAATTAGTGTTTTAGTGCTTGTTATAACGGAGGCGTTCGGGCTGATATAATATATCCAAAGCATGCAGCTGAAAATGCTGAAAATGTAATTGGATATATTTATATCAGCCCTTCGCTACGTTATAAAATATACTACTTTAAGTAAATAATAAATAAAGTGAGAACATATACACTTATTTGAGAGCGTTGTTATAAGGTATTACGAGGAGTGTAATATTTATGAAAGATAATATTATAAAAAAGTGTTATTTATCGGCTTTCGATGTAAATGATAAAAATCTTAGATATTTGATTATTGTGAATACTAAATGTTTAGTAGATGATGGGAAGAATAGATGTGTTTTTGTTGATGTTAATAGACTAAAAGATGAGTTGATTTACTTTAAGTTTTATGGTGAAGCTTTAAGTTACAACTCTATTTTAAACTTGATATTACCTGTAATACTTGCTAATACAAATATTGATAGATCTCAAGATGAGTCTATTTCCTTAATCCAGAAATATGCTAAGTACTTTAAAAAAGAAATTAAAATGTTTGATTTTATATTAAGTGCTGTTATTTATAATGGTGTTATACATAGTTTGATTGAAAATAAAAATATAGAATATGAAGAGTTATTGCAAAGCGCTAAGGAGAGAATAATAGGGCTAGCTATAAATTTAGAAAAACCTCAAATGATTAAGTTTCAAATGAGTAGAATTAATACATTACAAATTATAGATAAATTTATAGATGGAAAATATGAAGATTATGATGATAATAATATAGTTTCTACAATTTTAAATATATTATATGATATTTATATTGAAGATAGACAGCCTGTTAATGATGGTATTATGAGTATAAAAAAATCTATATTATCTATTCTAGGAGTTGAAAGTGACCTAAATATAGAGAATATAGATTTTATTAATTCAATGTCTGAATACATAACAAAATTAAGGTTATATAAAATCAATAAAAAGATATACGATAAAACATCTGACCCTAGAAGCTTAATTAAATTAAATGAAAATGATGTTTATGTAGATCCTATATTTAACCAAATTCAGGTTGTTTCAAAAGAATTTAGTGAAAATATACTTAGCGTAAAGATAAAAGCTAAATCTGGAATCTATACATTAAAATTTAAAAAGTCTTAAAATTAATTATTAGCTTCTAGATAATTTATGAAAGCTTCTTCTGAAGTCTCAGTTAAGAAGCATAACTCTTTTACTATACTATTTCTAAGTTCAATAAAATCATTAAGGTTTGTATTTTCAGTAGTAAATTCTAGTGCTTTTATTATAAGCAATAAGTCCCTTTTTGATAATGAATTGATAGATACGTGGTCGATTAATTCCATAATAAACTTCCTTTCTTAAATATATAGTAACTAATAAACTAATATTCTACAAAATGTAATAAAAACCCTTTTAAAAAGTAGAATTTTGATAGTTTATATAAATTATTTTAACTTAAATAGCAAATAAAATATAGACAATATTGATAAAGAGGTGAAATATTTGAAAATATTATTAACCACATTAAATTCTAAGTTTATACATACAAACTTAGCAATTAGATATTTAAAAGAATTTGTAAGAGATTTAACTTCAGTAGACATAAGAGAATATACAATAAATAATGATTTAGATTATATATTAAAGGATATATATAGAAATGATTATGATATTGTACTTTTTTCGACATATATATGGAATGTATATGATATAGCTAAAGTTTGTGAAAACTTAAAAAAGGTAAAACCGAGCATAAAGATAGCTTTAGGTGGACCAGAGGTAACTTATGATAGTACTGATGCTATGAAGAAATATCCTTTTATAGACTACATACTATGTGGAGAAGGAGAATTGGTATTTAGAGATTTAGTAGAATATTTTCTAGATAAAAGAAAAATAGAAGATGTAGAGGGTATTGTATATAGAAATAATGATGAGATAATAACTAATAAACCTAAAGCATTATTGCAAAACTTAGATGAGATACCAAGCCCTTATGAAAACTTAGATCCAAAAGAATATGAAAATAGAATCGTTTATTATGAAACATCAAGAGGGTGTCCTTTTAATTGTCAATATTGCTTATCTTCAACACTAAAAGGATTAAGATATTTTAGTATAGATAGAGTAAAAAGAGATCTAAAGAAATTAATCGATGCTAGAGTTTCTCAAATTAAATTTATAGATAGAACATTTAATGCTAACAAAAAGTTTGCTCAAGAGATCATGAAGTTCCTTATGGAGAATGATAATAACTATACAACATATCATTTTGAAGTTACAGCTCACTTATTAGATGATGATACTTTAGAGTTTTTAAAAGATTGTAAAGAAGGATTATTCCAGTTTGAAATAGGGGTACAATCTACTAATCAAAAAACATTAGATGCAGTTGGAAGAAGAGATGATTTTAAAAAATTATCTTATGTTGTTCAAAAAGTTGCATCTTATAGAAATATACACCAGCATCTAGATTTAATTGCAGGTCTTCCTTATGAAGATTATGCTAGTTTTGAAAACTCATTTAATGATGTATTTAATTTAGGTATAGAGCATCTACAATTAGGTTTCTTAAAAATGATAAAAGGTACAGGTGTAAGAAATACAGCTAAAGAGCATGGATATAAATATAAAGATTATGCACCATATGAAATTTTATATAATGATTATATAACTTATGACCAAATATTAAAGTTAAAAGATATAGAAGAGATATTAGAGAGATACTACAACTCTAAAAACTTTGTATTATCAATGAGATATATAATAAAGAATTTTTATAGTAAAAGTCCATTTAAATTCTTTGAAGAGTTTGCAACATATTTTGATAAAAATGGATATTTTGACATGGCACAAGGAAAAAATCAATTATATAAGATATTATTAGATTTTTATAATGAAAAAATAAATGTAAATAATGAACTATTTAATGATATACTAAAGTACGATTATATATCATTAGGAAAGACATCTAATTTACCACAATTTTTTAATAAGGTAGAAATGGAAGATTTTAAAAATAGATGTCATATATTTTTACAAGATCAAGACAATGTGAAGTTATATCTACCTAAGTTTGAAGATACTCCAGCCAAGTTTATGATAAAGTATGTTCATTTTGAGCCTTTTAATTATAATGTAATAGAGTTAAAAGAAGATATACATAAAAATATACAACCTAATGAAAATGTAATTTTATTTGTATATGATGACAAAAAGATTTTTGAAAAGTCAAAATCATATAGTGTAATGATTTAGGAGGTTAATATGAAGTTTAGGATTGAAAAATATTTATTAAAAAAAGCAGATGAATTAGCTTTCATAACAATAAAAAATGATGGAGACTTTAAGCTACAAGGCTATACACTACCAAGTGGAGGACTTGATGTACCTATAAAAAATGAGGTACTTGTAAAAGGTATAAAAGAAAATACTGCTCAAGAAGGAATAAACTCAATGTCTATAGCAGATGCTATGATATACATTATGGGGATTGATAGTAATTTTAAGTATAATGATGAATATAGAAAGTTTCTTAAAGCATTAGAACAGAATATAAACTTAGATTTAAAAGCTTATATGGGATATATGTCTAGAAAATATTTTGAAATTGGTGAAAGTACAGATTCTTTAATATATCTAAAAGCACTTATAACAATGTTCCCAGAAGATTTAGAAGGAATGTATCACTATGCTATAGTATGTCAAGAACTAGCACAACAATATCAAAAAGACTCAGATAATGATGGAATGAATAATTTCTTACTTGAAGCATTAGATAAACTTGAAAAAGTAATAGATTTAGATGAAAGTTTTGCACTAGCATACTATCACTTAGGATATCATTATTATAATCAAGGACAATATATAAAAGCCAAAGTTATTTGGGAAGAAGCTTTAAAATTAGGGTTAGAAGATGATTTAATAGCAGAGGTTCAAGAAAATATCGGTAAAATGGATTTTAAAGTTCAATACGAAGAAGGATATAGCTTAGTATTCCAAGGAAGAAATGAAGAAGCATTAGAAAAATTATTACCATTGGAGGCAGAGCATTCTGATTGGTGGAACTTATTGTTTATGATAGGTCTTGCATATAAAAATATGAATGAAATAGAAGATGCTAAATCTTATTTTGAAAGAATATTAATATTAAAGCCTCATCAAGTTGACACTATGGTTGAATTAGGACTTTGTGAAGCAGCATCATATAATTTAGAAAAAGCGATAGAACACTTTAGCACAGCTGCAAAAATAAAGGAAGATCCTGAAGTATTATGCAATTTAGGTATGGCATATTTAAATAATGGAGAATTAGATGAAGCTATTTATTATATAGAAAGAGCATATGAATTAGATCCACAAGATGAAATAACAGTAGCATGCTTAAGAGAATTAGATAATTATAGATAATTGAAATAAAAATAGATATTATTAAAGTTCATTTTAATAATATCTATTTTTTATTAAAAAAATTTTATCTGGTATAAAATAATTAAAAAAATATATAATATTTGAGGCAGTAATTACGGTAAAAGATATAATTCAACGATTTAAAAGTAAAGCTTATAAATATAAAAGAGAGAGATTTATATCAATTTATCAAAATGATAGATAAAAAATAAAAATAATATAATACATTGAAAGGAAATAGTGTTAATATTATATATGAGATCGCAATTAATAGGAAAATTATATAATATAATTAATCATTTAAACTGTAACCTTTAACATTATTTATGTATGTTTCAAACATAAGACATTAAATTGTTGTAATGGATTTAAAATACCTATTTTATTGACTTACAAATCAGACAAACCACAATCAAAACTATATTCTATAATATATGAAATACTTATATCTAATCATATCTGATATTTATTAAACTCAAATCAAATCATAAAGTTATAAAAGTAAATTATAAAATAATGAAAAATATAAAATATGAAAGATAAGAAAATGTTTTCTGCAATGTTTTAACAAGGTAAATTTTGTTAAAAAAATATTTGATTTTTTTACCAAGCAATAGCAATTTAGTATATAATCAAATTAGGGTTTTATTAAGACATATTATAATGAGTATCACCTAGGGGGATTTTAAAATTAGAATCAAAAGGGGATAGAGATATGGATAAAAAAGCAATGACTATTGACTTAAACAGTCAAATATTATTAGACAAGGCTGAAAAAGATGGCGTAGAAACAATGTATGACAGAAAAATAGGCTTTAAAAATCAATGTGGATTTGGTTTGCAAGGTACTTGCTGTAGAAACTGTGGTATGGGACCATGTAGAATAAGTCCAAAAACTCCAAGAGGGATATGTGGAGCTGATGAACATGTTATAGTTGGTAGAAACTTTGCAAGAATGGTTGCAGGTGGAACAGCAGCTCACTCTGATCATGCTAGAGATATAGCTCATACAATGGCTTTAAGTTCAAGAGACGGTAATTATACTATAAAAGATGAAGTTAAATTAATAGCTTTAGCTAAAGAATGGGATGTTGAAACTGAAGGCAGAGATATATATGATATAGCTCATGAAGTTGCTGATGTTGCTTTAATGGAATTTGGTAAACCACATGGTGTAGCAAGGTTCTTAAAAAGAGCTCCTAAACAAAGACAAGAACTATGGAAAAAACTTGGTATAGAACCAAGAGCTATAGATAGAGAAATTGCAACAATAAT
This sequence comes from Romboutsia sp. 1001713B170207_170306_H8, assembly GCF_015550495.1. NCBI lineage: Bacteria > Bacillati > Bacillota > Clostridia > Peptostreptococcales > Peptostreptococcaceae > Romboutsia > Romboutsia sp. 1001713B170207_170306_H8. Next base: position 161,964 of record NZ_JADNAX010000004.1, on the reverse strand, counting down.
GCATTCAACTCATATAGGATGTACAGCAGATATAGATAGCTTAATGCAGATGTCATTAAGAACTGCTTTAGCAGATGGTTGGGTTGGATCAATGATAGGTACACAATTTAGTGATATATTATTTGGAACACCAACAGTTAGAGAATCAGAAGCAAACTTAGGTGTTTTAGAAGAAAATAAAGTAAATATAATATTACATGGTCATGAACCTTCATTATCTGAAATGATAGTTTTAGCATCAGAAGATCCAGAATTAGTAGAATTAGCTAAATCTGTTGGAGCAGATGGAATAAACTTAGCAGGCATGTGTTGTACTGGTAATGAGGTTACTATGAGACATGGTGTAAAAACTGCAGGGGACTTCCATCAACAAGAATTAGCAATAGTTACAGGTGCTGTAGAAGCTATGATCGTTGATGTACAATGTATATTCCCAGCACTTGCAAGAGTAGCAGACTGTTATCATACAAAATTCATAACTACATCTCCAAAAGCAAAAATAACAGGATCTACATATATGGAATTCAAAGAAGAAGATGCGTTTAATATAGCTAAAGAGATAGTTAGAACTGCTGTATTAAACTTCCCTAATAGAGACAAATCAAAAGTTTTAATCCCAGAACATAAATCAAGCTCAGTAGTAGGGTTTAGTACTGAAGCGATAGTAGGACAATTAGATAGAGTTGTAAACTCTCAAATAGATCCAGCAGGAACTGTAAAACCATTAGCTGACTGTTTAAAATCAGGAGTATTAAGAGGAGCAGTTGCTGTTGTTGGATGTAATAATGCTAAAGGTGTTTCTAACTTAGCACACACAACTGTTATGAAGGAATTAATTAAGAATGATATATTAGTTGTTACTACAGGATGTGGAGCGTCAGCAGCGGGAAAATTTGGATTAATGGCAAAAGATGCTGCTAAAAAATATGCAGGTAAAGGATTAGCAACTGTATGTGAATTAGCAGATATACCACCTGTACTGCATTTAGGTTCATGTGTTGACTGTAGCCGTATACTAGATGTTGTAGGTGCAACAGCTAAGTACTTAGAAATGGATTCATCTGATTTACCAGTAGCAGGTGTTGCTCCAGAGTGGATGTCTGAAAAAGCTGTTGCTATAGGAACTTATGTTGTTGCAACAGGTATAGACGTTTATTTAGGAATAATGCCTCCAGTAGGTGGTTCATCTAGAGCAGTAGAAATATTAACTAAAGAAATGGAAGATATGGTTGGAGCTAAATTTATAGTTGAAGAAGACCCTGTATTATTAGCTCAAAAAATAATAGAAGGAATAGAAAAGAAACGTGTTCACTTTGAAGCTTTAGTAGAAGAAAAAGTGCTTCAAGGAGCAGAAGCTTAAGATTTAAGTTTTATTATAAAAGAATATAATCAGGTAAGATACATATTATGTGTCTTACCTATAGATATATATAAAATAATAAGATCTAAAAGTATTAGACAGAAGGTGGTAGAATATGAAAATAGCAGTTACAGGTAAAGGTGGAGTAGGTAAAACAACTTTTTCTTCAATGCTTTCTAGAATGTTTGCTGAAGATGGATATAGAGTTGTTGCTGTAGATGCAGATCCAGATGCAAATTTAGCATTAGCTTTAGGATTTCCAAGAGATGTTTATGAATCTATAGTACCTATATCAGAAATGAAAAAGTTAGTTTCAGATAGAACAGCAGCAGAAACAGGAACATTTAATAAGATGTTTAAATTAAACCCAAAGGTAGATGATATTCCACAGACATATTGTCAAGAGTATAATGGTGTAAGATTATTGACATTAGGAACTGTTGACTCAGGAGGTTCGGGATGTGTTTGTCCTGAACATGTATTATTGAAAAGACTTTGCAGCCATTTAATAATACAAAATAAAGATGTAGTCGTTATGGATATGGAAGCTGGAATAGAACATTTAGGTAGAGGAACTGCGCAAGGTGTAGATGCTTTTATAGTAGTTGTAGAACCAGGAGAAAGAAGTTTACAAACATATAGAAAAGTAAAAAAACTTGGAAAAGATATAGGTGTTAATCAAGTTTTTGTTGTTGGAAATAAGATAAGAAATAAAGAAGATGAAGATTTTATTATAAGTAACTTAGAAGATGGGGAAGCTTTAGGATTTATATACTATAATCAAGATGTTATAAACTCTGATAGATCAAATCAATCACCATATGATGTAAGTATTAAAACTAAAGAAGAGATTAAAACAATCAAAGATAAATTACTTGAGATAAAAGAAAGTAAGAAGCAATTAAGTTTATAAACACTTACATAAGTGTATTAAAATAAAATTAAAATTTATGGGGAGGATTCAATTATGGGATTTAAATCTGATATTGAAATTGCACAAGAAGCACAACCTCAAGATATAAGAGAAATAGCAAAAAAATTAGGGTTAGAAGAAGATGATATAGAATTATATGGTAAGTATAAAGCTAAAGTGGATTATAACTTACTTAAAAGAGATAATGGTGGTAAAAAGGCTAAGTTAATATTAACTACAGCTATAAATCCAACTCCTGCAGGAGAAGGAAAAACTACAACAACAATAGGTGTTGCAGATGGATTAGCTAAGTTAGGTGAAAATGTATTAGTTGCTTTAAGAGAGCCATCTTTAGGACCTGTATTTGGTATTAAAGGAGGAGCAGCAGGTGGAGGATATGCGCAAGTTGTTCCAATGGAAGATATAAATTTACATTTTACTGGAGATTTCCATGCTATAGGAGCTGCAAATAACTTATTAGCTGCAATGTTAGATAATCATATACATCAAGGAAATGAATTAGGAATAGATTCAAGAAGTATAACTTGGAGAAGATGTGTTGACATGAATGATAGACAACTTAGAAATATTGTTGATGGACTTGGTGTTAGAGCTGATGGTGTAGCTAGACAAGATGGATTTGATATAACTGTTGCTTCTGAGGTAATGGCTGCTTTCTGTCTAGCTAGTGATATAACAGACTTAAAAGAAAGACTTGGAAGAATTATAGTAGGATATAATTTCCAAGGGGAGCCTGTAACTGCAGGACAACTAAAAGCTAATGGTGCAATGGCTGCTTTATTAAAAGATGCATTAAAACCAAATTTAGTTCAAACTTTAGAAGGAACACCTGCATTTGTTCATGGTGGACCATTTGCAAATATTGCACATGGATGTAACTCAGTTATAGCTACAAGAATGGCTATGCATTTTGCAGATTATGTAGTAACAGAAGGAGGATTTGGTGCAGATTTAGGTGCTGAAAAATTCTTAGATATAAAATGTAGAATGGCAGATTTAAAACCAGATGCAGTTATAATCGTTGCTACAGTTAGAGCTTTAAAATATAATGGTGGAGTTCCAAAAGATCAATTAAATAAAGAAAATTTAGAAGCTCTTGAAGCAGGACTTCCAAACCTATTAAAACATGTTGAAAATATAACTCAAGTATATAAATTACCGGCGGTTGTTGCTATAAATGAATTTCCAACAGACACAGAACCAGAGGTTAACTTAGTAAGAGAGAAATGTAAGGAACTAGGCGTTAATGTAGCACTATCTCAAGTTTGGGCAAAAGGTGGAGAAGGTGGAATAGAGTTAGCTAAAGAAATTATTAGATTAACTAGTGAACCAAATGAATTCCAATTCTGCTACGAAGATGATTTAAGTATAGAAGAAAAAATAAATGCAATAGCTACTAAGATATATGGCGCTGATGGTGTTGACTTTACACCTCAAGCTAAAAAAGAATTAGATAGATTAGAAAGTTTAGGATTTGGAAAAATGCCTATATGTATGGCTAAAACTCAATATTCTTTAACAGATGATCAAACTAAACTAGGTAGACCAACAGGATTTAGAATAACAGTTAGACAATTAACTGTTTCAGCTGGTGCTGGATTTATAGTTGCTTTAACTGGTGCAATAATGAAAATGCCAGGTCTTCCAAAAGTTCCAGCAGCTGAAAAAATAGATGTTGATGAGAATGGAGTAATATCTGGATTATTCTAGTACTTGATAAGAACATAGGTTAAGGTAGTACATTTGGTACTACCTTAATTAAAATAGAGACCTTTTGTAGAATTAGGGGGAATTTTAATGAGTATATCAGGAAAAACTTGTGGAGAATTTGTAGAAGTTCTAGCTTCTAAAGCACCAGTTCCAGGTGGTGGAGGTGCATCAGCTTTAGTTGGAGCAGTTGGTATGGCTTTAGGTAGTATGGTATGTAACCTTACTATAGGTAAAAAGAAGTATGCAGAATATGAAGATAGTGTAAAAGAAATATTAAATAAAGCATCAGAACTAGAAAAAGATTTATTGGAAATGATAGACAAAGATGCAGAAGGATTTTATCCACTATCTCAAGCTTATGGACTTCCTACATCAACTGATGAAGAAAAGAAAATAAAGGAAGAAACTATGCAAAAAGCCTTAAAGGTTGCATGTGAAGTTCCTATAAATATAGTAAGAGCATGTTATAAGGCAATAAAATTACATGAAGAATTAGTTGATAAAGGATCTAGACTTGCTATAAGTGATGTAGGAGTAGGAGTTCAATGTTTAAGAGCTGCTATACTTGGAGCAGAGTTAAACGTTGTTATAAATGTTAACTCTATAAAAGATCAAGAATACATAAATAAAGTCAATGCGGAAATGAAAGAACTTATAGAAGATGGAGTTAAAATTTGTGATGAAGTATTTAAAAAGGTAGAGATTGCTTTAGGAAAATAAATAAATTTTATATTTAAGGGGGATCTTGAAAATGGAAGTATCAGTAGCTAAAGGTCAAATAATAAAAGGGAAACCAGTAGCAGATGAAATGAGCGAAAATTTAATAAAAGAGGTTAATGAATTAAGTAAAGAGGGTATAATACCTAAATTAGCTATATTAAGAGTTGGAGAAAAAGCTAATGATTTAGCTTATGAAAGAGGAGCACTTAAGAAATGTGAAACAATAGGTATTGAGACAGAGGTAATTGTTTTAGAAGAAGGTGTTACTCAAGATCAATATATAGAAGCTTTAGAAGATCTAAATAAAAATCCAAAAATAAATGGGATATTAACATTTAGACCATTACCTAAAGGTATTGATGAAGAAGTTATAAAGCATGTTATAGACCCTAAAAAAGATGTGGATTGTTTCAACCCATTAAATACAGCGAAAGTAATGGAAGGAGATAAAACAGGATTCCCACCATGCACTCCTACAGCAGTTGTTGAAATATTAAAACATTATAATGTGGATTTAAATGGAGCTAACGTGGCTGTACTTGGTAGATCTATGGTAGTTGGAAAACCGGTAGCAATGCTTTTATTAGGTGAAAATGCTACTGTTAATATATGTCACTCTAGAACTAAGAATTTATCAGAAGTAACATCTAAAGCTGACATACTAGTTGCTGCTGTTGGTAGAGCTAGAATGGTAACTCCTGAGTATATAAAAGAAGGTGCGGTAGTAATAGATGTTGGTATAAATGCTAAACCAGAAGGTGGAGGAATTTGTGGAGATGTTGATACAGATTCAGTAATAGAAAAAGCATCTATGATAACACCAGTTCCAGCAGGTGTAGGATCAGTAACTACATCTGTACTTGCAAAACATGTTATAAAAGCTTGTAAGTTACAAAATAATAAATAGATGTACTTTTAAGGGGGAATAAGGGTATGGTAATTTCTGATAAAAAGCCGATAGAAGAAGTATTAGGTTTCTTAGAAGGTGCTCAAAATATTATATTAGTTGGATGTAACCAATGTGCTGCAACTTGTAAAACTGGTGGAGAACCAGAATTACAAGCTATGAAGGAAAATTTAGAGGCTAATGGAAAAACTGTATTAGCTTGTAAAGTAATAGATCCTTGCTGTAACCTTTTGCAATGTAAAAAAGATTTAAAAGCTGTTAAAGAAGAGTTAAAGGAAGCTGATGCTATATTATCTTTAGCTTGTGGAGATGGAACACAAACTATAGTTAAAAATACTAAAAATATGCCTGTATACCCAGCAAATAATACATTATTCATAGGTGAAGTTGAAAGAGTTGGTCAATATGAAGAAGCATGTAAAGCCTGTGGAGAGTGTGAGCTAGGATGGACTGGTGGAATATGTCCAGTAACTATGTGTGCTAAAGGATTAATAAATGGTGCATGTGGTGGAGCTAAAGATGGAAAATGTGAAATAAGCCATGAAAATGATTGTGCATGGGTTAGGATATATGAAAGACTTAAAGATTTAGGTCAATTAGATAACTTAACTAAAGTTAGACCGCCAAAAGATTATTCAAAACAAAATAATCCAAGAAGTTTAGATCTAAAGAAAAAAGCACAAGAAGCTGCTAAAGCTGAAGCTTAATAACTTTTAAAGGTTAAAAAGGGGGATTTTATAAATGAGCTTATTACAAGAAGTATTAGAAAGAGGCGAATTTGCAATAACTGCTGAGATGGCACCTCCAAAAGGTACAGATCTTTCTCACCTTTTAGAATGTGCAAAAAAATGTGTTGGTAGAGTTCATGCTACTAATGTAACAGATTTCCAATCAGCAGTTATGAGAGCAACTTCTCTTGCTACATGTAAAATGTTAAAAGATATAGGGCTTGAACCAGTAATACAAATGACTGGTAGAGATAGAAATAGAATTGCTATAGAAGGTGAGATGCTTTCAGCTGGTGTATTTGGAATAGAAAACTTACTTGCTTTAACAGGAGACCATACTTGTGTTGGAGACCATCCACAAGCTAAAAGTGTATTTGATTTAGATTCTGTAAGTATATTAACTACAGCAACTACATTAAATAGTGGTGTAGATAGTGTTGGACTAGAGCTAAAAGGAAAAACTAATTTCTACTTAGGTGCATCAGTTACGCCTGAATATGCTCCAATAGAAGTACAATTGTTAAAAATGCAGAAGAAAATAAATGCTGGAGCTAAGTTCTTCCAAACTCAAGCAGTTTATGATATAGATCATTTAAGAAAATTTAGAGAGCTTACTAAAAATATGGATTGTAAAATATTAGCTGGTATAGTTCCGTTAAAATCACCAGGTATGGCTAGATTTATGACTGCTAATGTTCCTGGTATATTCGTGCCAGATGATCAAATAGAAAGATTAAAAGCAGCTGGAAAAGGAAATTATGTCCAAGAAGGTATTAAAATGGCCGGAGAATTTATAAGACAAATAAAAGAAGAAAACTTATGTGATGGTGTTCACATAATGGCTATTGGAGCAGAAGAGAATGTTCCGTTAATACTTGATGCTGCAGGTTTATAAGATTAAGGGGGCGAATTAAATTTATGAAAATAGCAGTAGTAGGTGGAGGTCCAGGAGGATATGTAGCAGCTATAAAAGCAGCTATGCATGGTGCTGATGAAGTTGTAGTTATAGAGAAAAAAAGACTTGGAGGAACATGCTTAAATGTTGGTTGTATACCAACTAAGGCATTGCTAGCATCTTCTTCAATGTTAATGAATGTGAAAGAAGCTAAAAGTTTTGGAATAAATATAGAAGGTGAAATAAAACCAGATTTTTCTGCTATAATGGCTAGAAAAAATAAGGTTGTAGATCAACTTATATCTGGTATTGAATTTTTATTTGATAAAAGAGGAATCCAAACAATTAATGGATTTGGTAAATTAATAGATAAAAATACTATAGAAGTAACTAAGGAAGATGGATCAAAAGAATTAGTAAAGGCAGATAAAATAATATTAGCTAATGGATCGGTTCCAGTAGTACCACCAATGTTCCCATATGATGGAAAAATTGTAATAACTAGCGATGAAGTCTTAGGTTTAGAAGAACTTCCACAATCTATGTTGATAGTTGGAGGTGGTGTTATAGGATCTGAAATAGGTCAATTTTTTCAAAATTTAGGCACTCAAGTTACTATAGTAGAAATGGCAGAACATATTTTAGGAAATGAAGATAAAGATGTAGCTAAACAGTTGCAGAGACAGTTCAAAAAGGATAAAATTAAAGTGTTAGCAGGTGTAGGGGTACAGACTTGCGGGATAGTAGATAATAAAGTTGTAGCAACACTGTCAAATGGGAAGTCAGTGACTGCTGATACTTGTTTAGTTGCAGTTGGTAGAAAGCCAAACTTAAAGAATTCAGGAATAGAAGAATTAGGTATAGAATTAATTGGAAGAGGTAAGGTTAAAGTTAACGAATACCTAGAAACTAATGTTGAAGGTATATATGCAATAGGGGATATAATTGATACTGCAATGCTTGCACATGTTGCCTCTAAAGAAGGTGAAGTAGCAGCTGTTAATGCTTTGGGAGGCAAAAAAACAGTAAATTATAATGCAGTACCAAGATGTGTATATACCCAACCAGAAGTTGCTGGTGTTGGTAAAACTGAAAAACAACTTCAAGCTGATAATGAAGAATATAAGGTAGGTCAGTTTGATTTTAGAGCATTAGGAAAAGCTCAAGCTATCGGACATATCCAAGGATTTATAAAAGTTCTTGCTGGTAAAGATGATAAAATTATAGGAGCTTCAATAGTAGGACCTCATGCTACAGACTTATTAACTGAATTATCTTTAGCAGTTGGCTTAGGGCTAACAGTAGAACAAGTAGGAGATATAATACATGCACATCCAAGCTTATCAGAAGGATTAATGGAAGCTCTTCATGATGTACATGGAGAATGTGTTCATGCAGCTCCAAAATTAGTTAAAGCATAATACAAAACAGAGTAAAATAAATAATTTAACTTTAAGCTCTGTTTTGACAATGACAAGGGGGAAGTCTTAATATGGGATATAATATAGCTGTTGCAGGAAAAGGTGGAACTGGGAAAACAAGTCTTACAGGGCTTTTAGTTAATTCTTTAATAGAAGATAAAAAGTCACCAGTATTAGTTGTAGATGCAGATGCCAATGCTAATATAAATGAGGTGTTAGGCATAGATGTAGAGGCATCAATAGGTCAAATCAGAGAAGAAGTCAATCAAAGAGAAAAATTAGGTAATTCATTCCCTGGAGGTATGACAAAAGCACAATTTTTACAATATAGATTAAATTCTATAATTGAAGAAGGAGAAGGCTATGACTTATTAGTTATGGGGCGTTCTGAAGGAGAAGGTTGTTATTGTTTTGTCAATGGGATCTTAAGAGAACAAGTTCAAAAAATTTCAAATCATTATAATTATGTAGTCATAGACAATGAAGCTGGTATGGAACACTTAAGTAGAAAAACTACTAGACATGTAGACACACTACTTTTAGTAAGTGATTGCTCAAGACGTAGTATACAAGCTGTTGCTAGAATAAGAGATTTAGCTGAAGAATTGAACCTAAGTGTAGGAGATACAAAACTTATAGTAAATAAAGTTCCTGATGGGATTTTACATGAAGGTGTAAAAGAAGAAATAGAAAAATACAAGCTAGACCTTATAGGAATCGTACCTTTAGATGAATTAATATATGAATATGATTCAACAGGTAAACCATTAGTAAGCTTACCTGAAGATTCAAAAGCTAAAAAAGCTATTAAAGAAATAATAGCAAAATTAGAATTAAAATAGGCTTAAGGGGGAAATAATTATGGCATTTAAAATGTCTGTTCAAAAGTATTCTGGTAAAATATCAGAAGTGGAAATAGGGACAGGAGATAAGGCAATAAAGTTAGGTGGAGAAAATGTTTTACCATTTTATGGTTTTGATGGAGAGGTAGGAAATAAACAAGCAGTAGGTATACAAATATCTGATGTATATCCAGAAAGCTGGTTAGATTGTTATAAAGAAATGTATAAAGGTGTAGCTAACGATCCAGTTGAATGGGCTAAATATGTAGAAGCAAATACAGAAGCAGATTTTATATGCTTAAAATTTGATGGAGCAGATCCAAATGGATTAGATAAAACTCCAGAAGAATGTGCTACTGTTGCTAAAGCTGTTGTTGAAGCTATAAGCGTACCATTAGTTGTAGCAGGAACAGGAAACCATGAAAAAGATGGAAAATTATTTGAAAAATTAGCTCAAGCTTTAGATGGTCACAATTGTTTATTTATGTCAGCTGTAGAAGATAACTACAAAACTGTAGGTGCTTCAGCTGGTATGGCATATAGCCACAAAGTAGGAGCTGAATCTTCAGTTGATATAAACTTAGCTAAACAAATGAACGTATTATTAACTCAGTTAGGAGTTAAATCAGATAATATAGTTATGAACGTAGGATGTTCAGCTGTTGGATATGGATATGAGTATGTTGCATCTACTATGGATAGAATAAGACTTGCAGCATTTGCTCAAAATGATAAATCATTACAAATGCCAATAATAACTCCAGTTGCAATGGAAGTAGGTCATGTTAAAGAAGCTATAGCTCCAGTTGAAGATGAGCCAAGCTGGGGATGTCCAGAACAAAGATCAATAGCTATGGAAGTTTCTACAGCTGCAAGTGTATTAGTTGGTGGATCAAATGCAGTAATACTTCGTCATCCAGAATCAATAAAAACTATAAAAAATTTAATTAGCGAATTAGCTTAATTTATTTGTAAGGTTAGGGGGATATAAAAATGGCATTAAAAGCTTTAGATATATTTAAATTAACACCAAAGAAAAACTGTAAAGATTGTGGTTTTCCAACTTGTATGGCATTCTCTATGAAGGTTGCTTCAGGAGCAGTAGAAGTAGGTAAATGTCCACATATGTCAGATGATGCAATAGCTAAATTATCAGAAGCTACTGCACCTTTAATGAAAGCATTAAAAGTAGGTACAGGAGAATCTGAATATACTTTAGGTGGAGAAACTGTATTATTTAGACATGAAAAAACTTTAGTAAGTAGAAATAGATTTGCTGTTCAATTCTGTGATGGAATGAGTGAAGAAGCAGTAAATGATAAGATAGCAAACATGAAGTTAGTTGACTACGTAAGAATAGGTGAAGAAATGAAAGTTGAGTTTGCATTATTAAAATATAATGGAAACAAAGATGCTTACGTGTCATTAATAAATAAATTAAAAGATAGTGAATTAAAAATAGCATACATAGTAGATTGTGAAGATGCTGATGTTGCTAAAGAAGCTGTAGCTTTATTAGAAGGTACTAATCCAATAGTATATGGAGCTAATAAAGATAACTATAAAGCTATGATAGATGTAGTTAAAGCTGCAAATTTAGCATTAGGTGTTAAAGCATCTAGTTTAGAAGAATTATACTCTACAGTAGAAGCTATACAAAGTGCTGGTTACAAAGAATTAGTTTTAGATGTAACTGGAGAAAATATAAAAGATACTTATACTAATGCAGTTCAAGTTAGAAGAATTGCATTAAAGGAACAAGACAGAACATTCGGATACCCATCAATAATATTTGCAAATAAATTATCTAATAACAATCCAATGATGGAAGTTGCTTTATCTTCTGTATTTACAATAAAATACGGATCAATAATAGTATTAGATGATATAGATTATTCAAAAGCATTACCTTTATTTGCATTAAGACAAAATATCTACACTGACCCACAAAGACCAATGAGAGTTGAGCCTAAGATATACCCAATAAATAACCCAGATGAAAATTCTCCAGTATTAGTCACTGTTGACTTTGCATTAACTTACTTTATAGTATCAGGAGATATAGAAAGATCTAAAGTACCATGTTGGTTAGTAATACCAGATGCAGGTGGATACTCAGTTCTTACTTCATGGGCTGCTGGTAAGTTTGGTGGAAACTCTATAGCAGCATTCGTTAAAGAATGTGGTATAGCAGAAAAGACTAATAACAGAGATTTAATAATACCAGGTAAAGTTGCTGTTATAAAAGGAGACTTAGAAGAGAATCTACCAGATTGGAATATAATAATAGGTACAGAAGAGTCTATGGAAATACCTAAGTTCTTAAAAGATTATCAAGCTAAGAAAGCTCAAGAATTAGCTAACGCTTAGTATAAATAATTATTTAAAATAAATTAATTATTAGTCCATAAGGGGGAAATAGATAATGGAAAAATTTATGATTATAGGTGAAAGAATACACTGTATATCGCCAGAAATAAGAAAAGCACTAGCAGAAAGAGATCCTGAGCCAATATTAAGAAGAGCTAAAGCTCAATTAGATGCCGGTGCTCATTATATAGATTTTAATATAGGCCCAGCTGAAAGGGATGGAGAAGAAATAATGACTTGGGGAGTTCAAATGCTTCAATCTGAACTTAATAATGTTCCACTAGCATTAGATACTGCAAATAGAAAAGCTATAGAGGCAGGTCTTAAAGTTTACAATAGAGAGCATGCTAAACCAATTGTAAACTCTGCAGATGCAGGAGGAAGATTAGACATGATAGATTTAGCTGCTGAATATGAAGCTAAAGTTATAGCTTTATGTGCTAAAGATGGTATACCTAAAGATAACGATGAACGTATGGCATACTGTCAAGAAATGTTAGAAAAAGGTTTAATGCTAGGATTAGATCCATCTGACATGTTATTTGACCCATTATGCTTAGTTATAAAAGGTATGCAAGATAAGCAAGTAGAAGTATTAGAAGCAATAAGAATGATGACAGAGATGGGACTTCCAACTACAGGCGGATTATCAAATGTATCTAATGGTTGTCCAAAACATATAAGACCTATATTAGATAGTAACTTCTTAGCTATGGCAATGGCTAACGGATTTAGTTCTGCAATAGTAAACCCATGTGATGAGTTATTAATGCAAACTATAAAATCTTGCGACATAATAAATGGAGCATCTTTATATGCAGATTCATTCTTAGAAATAAACGAAGGTGCATTTGAATATAACGTATAAGATATAAACTAGTTTAAATTATTAAGCCTCAGCTATAAAGCTGGGGCTAAAAAGGGGGAAGTAGAGTGAATTTATATAATATAATTTTTACAGGTTCAGAACAAGCGTTAGATGCTGCTAAAGGAATGCTTGCTGATGCTATAGCTCAACATGGGAAGGAACATCCAGTATCATTCCCTGATACTGCATACTCATTACCTTGCATATATGCAGCAACAGGGCAAAAAATGAGTACTCTTGGAGACTTAGAAGGTGCTTTAACAGTAGTTGAATCTCTAATAAATAGAACTCATTTATTAGAGCATGCTTTAAATTCTGGTTTAGCTACAGCTTTAGCTGCAGAAGTTATAGAAGCTATAAAGTATGCAACTATGGAAGAACCATACCAAGCTCCATGTGCAGGTCATGTAGGTGACCCAATAATAAGATCTTTAGGTGTACCTTTAGTTACAGGAGATATACCCGGGGTTGCAGTTGTACTTGGTGAATGCCCAGACTCTGAAACTGCAGCTAAAATAGTTAAGGATTATCAATCTAAAGGTTTATTAACTTTCTTAGTTGGTAAAGTTATAGATCAAGTTATAGAAGCAGGAGTAAAAATGGGAGTTGACTTAAGGGTTATACCTTTAGGATATGATGTAACTTCTGTTATACATGTTGTATCAGTTGCTATAAGAGCAGCATTAATATTCGGAGCATTAACTCCAGGAGATCTTTCAGGATTATTAGAATATACTTCTAAGAGGGTTCCAGCATTTGTTAATGCATTTGGACCACTTAGTGAGTTAGTTGTTTCTGCTGGAGCTGGAGCAATAGCTTTAGGATTCCCAGTTATAACTGATCAAACTGTTCTTGAAGTTCCAATGAACTTATTAACTCAAAAAGATTATGATAAATTTGTAGCTACTTCTTTAGAAGCTAGAAATATAAAAATAAAAATAACTGAAATACCTATACCAGTATCATTTGCTGCAGCTTTCGAAGGTGAAAGAATAAGAAAAGGTGATATGATAGCTGAATTTGGTGGAAATAAAACTGAAGCTTGGGAGCTTGTTGTACATAAAGAAGCTTCTGAAGTTGAAGATCATAAAATAGAAATAATAGGACCAAATATAGATGAAGTAGAACCAGTAAATGGATTAATAAGATTACCACTTGCTGTAATAGTTAAAATAGCTGGTAAAGCAATGCAAGATGACTTTGAACCAGTTCTTGAAAGACGTTTCCATTACTTCTTAAACTATATAGAAGGTGTAATGCATGTTGGTCAAAGAGATATGTCTTGGGTAAGAATATCTAAAGATGCTTATGAAAAAGGATTTAGATTACAACATATAGGTGAAGTTCTATATGCTAAAATGAAAGATGAATTTGATACAGTTGTTGATAAATGTGAAATAGTTATAATAACTGATCCAGAACAAGTTTCTGCTAGAAAATCTGAAGCTGTAGCTAGATATGATGCTAGAGATGAAAGATTAGCATCATTAGTTGATGAGAGTGTTGATACATTCTATTCTTGTAACTTATGTCAATCATTTGCACCAGCTCACGTTTGTATAGTAACTCCTGAGAGACTTGGTCTTTGTGGAGCTGTTAGTTGGTTAGATGCTAAAGCAACTAAAGAATTAGATCCAACAGGTCCATGTCAACCAGTTGTAAAAGGAGATTGCTTAGATGATAGATTAGGTAGATGGAATTCTGTAAATGAAACAGTTAACCAAATATCTCAAGGTGCAGTTGAAAGTGTTACATTGTACTCTATACTTGAAGACCCAATGACTTCTTGTGGATGTTTCGAGTGTATATGCGGTATAATGCCTGAAGCTAATGGATTTGTTATAGTAAATAGAGAATTCCCTGGAATAACTCCAGTAGGTATGACATTTGGAGAACTAGCATCTATGACAGGTGGAGGAGTTCAAACTCCAGGATTTATGGGGCATGGAAGACACTTTATATCTTCTAAAAAATTCGCGTATGCAGAAGGTGGACCAGAAAGAATAGTTTGGATGCCAAAAGAATTAAAAGATTATGTAGCTGATAAATTAAATGATACTGTCAAGGAAATGACAGGAATAGAAAACTTCACAGATATGATTTGTGATGAAACAATAGCTAATGATTCTGAAGGTGTACTTGCATTCTTAGAAGAAAAAGGCCATCCAGCATTAGCAATGGAAGCTGTAATGTAATATTACTTAGGAGGAATAATATGAAGGTTATACCAGAATTAAGATATAGTGATAAGCATACTTGGGTAAGAGTTGAAGGAGAATATGGTTATATAGGAATAACTGATTTTGCTCAAGAACAATTAGGAGAAGTTCTATTTGTAGAAATGCCTGAAGTTGAAGATACACTAACTCAAGGGGACGACTTTGGTGTAGTAGAATCTTCTAAGGTAGCATCTGATTTAATTGCTCCAGTATCAGGTGAAGTAGTAGAAATAAATGAAAAATTAGAAGATGAACCTGAATATATAAATGAAGATCCATATGATGCATGGATAGTTAAAGTTAAATTTTCTGATGCTGATGAATTAGAAAGTTTATTAAATTCAGATTTATATGAAAGCACATTAGAGTAATTTTATTAATTAAAGATAGGAATTCGACTGCAGCGAATTTCTATCTTTAATATAGTTATATATATTATAAGGTGAAATATTTATGGCTTTAAAACTACTTTTATACAATTATCTAGCTTACTATCAAATATATCATAGGCATATTTACCCTCAGATAAAGATAGTTTATGAGTAATTATGTCAGTAGGATCATATTCACCTTTTTTTATTATGTCTAAAATCTTAGGAATATAAGCTTGTGCAGGACATTGTCCCATTTTTATAGTTATATTTCTAGAAAAGAAGTCACCTAGCGGGAATAAATTATATCTTGCACCATAGACTCCAACCATCATGACTGTTCCACCTTTTCTAATACAACGAGAAGATATTTCAATTGCTGATTTTGAGCCACCTTGTAATTTTAATAAAGTTTCTACTTTTTCAAAATTTGACATTACACCATCCATACCAACACAATCTAAGACTACATCAGCACCTCCTTGAGTAATTTCTTTTATATACTCACCAGTATCATAATGATCTTCAAAATTAATTACTTCAACGCCTTTATATGAAGATGCATGGTTTAGTCTATATGAAACTCTATCTACGGCAATAATTCTTTTTACATTTTTTAGCATAAGCCACTTTATAGCAGAAAGACCTATAGGTCCACAACCAAGAACAACTACAGTATCCCCCTTTTTTACATCTGCGTTATCTACTCCCCAATAAGATGTTGGTAAAACATCAGTAAGGAAAAGTGCCTGATCATCAGATAATTCTTCGGGAATTGTTATAGGACCAACATTAGCATAAGGTACTCTTAAATACTCTGCTTGTCCACCATCATACCCACCAAATGTATCGCTATATCCAAATATTCCACCACATTCACCATATTCATTTGAGTTATCACATTGGCTATATAACTTGTGTTCACAATAAAAGCAATGTCCACATGCTACAGGAAATGGAACTATAACTCTGTCACCTTTTTTTACTTTATTAACATCTTTTCCCACTTCCTCAACTATTCCCATTGTTTCGTGACCTAAAATTGAATTCTTTTTTAGATTAGGAATCATACCATGAATTAAATGAAGATCTGAACCACATATAGCGGTAGATGTTACTTTAACAATAATATCATCATTTTTTTCTATTTTTGGATCTTCTACATCACGTACATTTACCTTTTTTATTCATTCATATACAATAGCTTTCAAAAATTGTCCTCCTGTATAGTAAAATTAATTTATATTTAGTTTTAATAAAATTGAATTTAAATATTCTTGAAAAGGTATAGATTAGTTTCTTATTTAATATATATATTGTGGAAATTTATGCTAAAATTATAATAGAGACTATAATAGGGGGAATAGAGTATGATAAAGGTACTTTTTAAGTCTCATAATAAAGAGACTTATTGCAAAGAAGGGGATTTATTACTTGATGTAGCAAGGGCTGCAGATATATTTATAGATGCACCATGTAATGGTAATGTGTCATGTGGGAAATGTAAGGTTAAGGTTTTAAATGGAAATGTAGATACAGAGAAAACAAGGCATATAACTGACGATGAAGTTAAGCAAGGTTATGTATTAGCATGTAACTCTAGGGTAGTTTCAGATATTGAGGTAGAAGTACCATCTAAGTTGTCTTCATCTATGCATGGTATGAAAATTGAAGGTGGGGGGAAAGAAAAGGACGAGGCTATTTTTAATAGAGCTAAAGATATTGCTTCAAATCATAACCTAGAATTTCGTACAAATATTAAGAAAAAATATATTGAATTAGATGAGCCTACATTAGATGATAATATAAGTGACGTTGATAGATTACAAAGATATATTAGAAATAATTTGGGCTATAATGAAATTGATTTTAGATTAGATATATTAAGAAAAATACCTAAGGTACTTAGAGAAAATGATTTCAAAGTAACATTAACATACGTACAAAAAAAGAATAAGCTAACAATAATAAATATAGATTCAGGTGATACAGGAGAGTCTTTATACGGAGTAGCAATAGACATAGGGACAACATCAGTTGTAGTTTGTTTAGTAGAATTAGAGAATCAAGTACTTATAGATAAAGCATCATCAGGTAATGCTCAAATAAAATACGGAGCAGACGTGATTAATAGAATAGTATTTGCAACAAAGAAGGATGGTCTTGATATTTTATATAAAGCAATTATACATGAAACCATAAACCCATTACTTAGATCTATATATGAAAAAAATAATATAAATAAAGATGATGTTATAAGTGTTGTAGCATCTGGTAATACGACAATGTCTAGTTTGCTTTTAGGAGTTTATCCAGATTTCTTAAGAAGAGAACCTTATATACCACCTTTTTTAAGATCACCTAAACTAATGGGAGAAAATGTAGAACTAGAAGTTAATGATAGTGCATATGTTTACCTAGCACCGAATGTATCTAGTTATGTAGGTGGAGATATAACTGCAGGTGTATTATCAGCAGGGATATGGGCTAATGAAGAAAATGTATTATTTATAGATTTAGGTACAAATGGAGAGATTGTATTTGGAAATAAAGACTTTATGATGAGTTGTGCTTGTTCTGCAGGCCCTGCCTTTGAAGGTGGAGGTATTAGGTGTGGAATGAGGGCATCTTGTGGAGCTATAGAAGGGATTAAAATTAATTCAGATACATTAGAACCAACTTTAAAAATTATAGGTGATTGTGAACCTATTGGTATATGTGGATCAGGAATAATTGACTTGATATGTCAGATGATTATAAATGGAATTATAGATAGAAGAGGAAAGATACAAAAAGATATAGATAATCCAAGAATTAGATTTGATGAAAATGAAATAGGGGAATATGTATTAGCATTTAAAGAAGAATACAATTTAGAAAATGACATAATTGTAAATGAAGTAGATATTGATAATTTTATAAGAGCTAAAGGGGCTATATACTCGGGTGCATCCGTACTTTTAGATAGTTTAGGAATGGACTTTAGTGTATTAGATAAAGTTTATATTGCCGGAGGTATAGGAAATAGCTTAAATATGGAAAATGCAATAACTATAGGATTGCTTCCAGATGTATCTAGAGATAAGTTTAAGTATATTGGAAATAGTTCATTAGTAGGATCTTACTTAGCGTTAATAAGCAGAGATGCTAAAAATAAGTTAGAGGAAATTGCGAGCCAGATGACTTATGTTGAACTTAGTGTTTATCCTGGGTATATGGATGAATTTGTATCTGCATGTTTCTTACCTCATACAAATATAGAGGAATTTCCATCAGTAAAAGAACTTTTAAAGATATAGTAAGAAGTATTATAATTTATATATAGAATTGTATAACTATACATATTATAGTAATTCATATGATAGATTGTAAAAATATTAACAATACACCCTTATTATATAAATAAAATGTAAATATAAAAATAGATAATATAAGCACCAAAAATATCCAAATTAAATTGACTTTGGATTAATTAAAGTGATATACTTTATTTAAATAAGAGTATATTTTAATTGAGATCATGAAGATTTCTTTGGTGTATTGTAATGCCTAAAGGAGTCTTCTTTTTATTTTTAAAATAATATGGAGGGGATTATATGTGTGAATCAGCAGCATTTATGTTAAAAAATAATGAATTAAAAAAGGTTATGGATAATGTTGTTAGCGTAGATCCAGTTGAAGGTAAGGTTTACTTAACAGATTTACTTGGGGATCAAAAAATAGTAGATGGAGTAATAAAGGAAATAAGACTTATGGATCATAAGATAATATTAGAAGAATCAAAATAATTTATAAAATAATAGGGGTAAATTAATATGATAATAGCAGTTATAGACGGAATGGGTGGAGGAATTGGAGCTCAGATAGTATCATCATTAAGAGATGAGCTACCTACATATATAGATATATATGCATTAGGTACAAATTCAATAGCAACTAGTGCAATGATGAAATCTCATGCAAATAAGGGCGCTACAGGCGAAAATGCAATTGTAGTTTCATCTAAAAAAGCAAACGTAATAGTAGCACCAATTTCGGTCATAATGCCTAATTCTATGATGGGAGAAGTTACATGCAATATTAGTGAGGCTGTTGCAAACAGTGAAGCTTTAAAAATTTTACTACCTATAATGCCAGAAAATATAGAACTAGTTGGACTAGAAAATAAGCCACTTGCATTATTAGTAAAGGATGCAATCAAAGTTATAAAAAAGGAATTTAATATAAAATAATTAGGGGGAAATAATATGTTTACTAAAGATAGAATAAGATTTCATCATGCAGATGACCATGACCATGGGGATTTAGGAGGACATGATCATCATCATCCACATACACATAGCCATGGTGATAATGAAATAAACAAAGATGAAAAAACATTAAAAATATTGCTAGCTCATTGGGTAAATCATAACGAATCTCATGAAGAAGGTTTTAGAGAATGGGTAGATAAAGCTAGAAATATGGGTAAAGATCAAACTGCAGAAAATATAGAAAAAGCAATTGAATGCATGCAACAAGCAAATCAAATGTTATTAGAAGCAAAAAAACATATGTAATTTATATAAAAAAGATAATAGACTTAAATCTATTATCTTTTTTATATAAATTTAATTAATAAATTACTATATTATAAAATATAGGGGAATATGAAAAATATAAGTAGAATACTAAATATAATGTAGAAGTATGTATAAAACTAAATTTTCTGAAACTTAGAAAATATATTTACAA
The DNA here is from genome assembly GCF_015550495.1 of Romboutsia sp. 1001713B170207_170306_H8. Lineage (NCBI taxonomy): Bacteria > Bacillati > Bacillota > Clostridia > Peptostreptococcales > Peptostreptococcaceae > Romboutsia > Romboutsia sp. 1001713B170207_170306_H8. The sequence goes on along the minus strand of NZ_JADNAX010000004.1, from coordinate 141,885 downwards.
AAAAATCCATAAAATATAATATAAATATAAGGAAATATTGAAGTTTTTCAAAACAAGGGAAAATTAAGTGAGAATTATATGTTTGTCAGAAATAGTTTAATGTTATATTATAATACGCATATAGATTGATGCTGTGCATATAATCATAGTTATGACCGTAAACATACTCAATAGTTAAACATAATAGACGATAAGACCATGAAGGTTTAATACAAGAGATAATATATTATATCTTTTGTTAACTTCATGGTTTTTTTATAAAAAAATATATACAAATATGAGGGGGAAAATAAAGATGGTAAAAAATAAGAGTTTAAAAAGATTTCTAGCAATATTAACAATAACAGGATTATCTTTATCTGTAGTAGGATGTTCTAATAATTCAAATAATAAATCAGAAACACCAGCTTCATCGGTAGAAGCTAGCAATTTTGAGACGATAGAGTTTGTTTATTCGGATGGAGCTAAAGATTATGATGTTAAAGTTGATAGCCCAAGAAAAAAAGCAGTTACATTATCTCAATTCATGACAGAGATGTTACTGGCATTAGATTTAGGGGATAAAATGGTTGGTACAGCTCTTTTAGATAATCATATACTTCCTGAATTTGAAGAAGATTACAAAAAAATACCAGAACTTGAAGTAGGAGAAGGTCACTCTATATCTAAAGAAGCATTTTTAGCTACAGGTGCAGACTTTGTAAGTGGTTGGGACATGTCTATAAGTGAACAAACTACAGGGTCACCTGATGAACTTATAGAAAAAGGTATAACACCATTTTTAGCAGCATCATATAAGTCAGATGCAACAATAGAAACAGTTTATGAAGATTTTGAATTATTAGGAAAAATATTTGATGTACAAGACAAAGCTAAAGAAGTTATAGATAATATGAAAGATGATATAAAAGTTGTAACTGATAAAGTTGGAGAAGTTAAAGATGAAAATAGAGTAAAAATGATGGTATATGATTCAGGAGAAGATAAAGCAATGGCTGTTGGATCAGGTCTTGCAAATAATTTAATAGAGCTTGCTGGTGGAAATAATATATTCTCAGATCAAAATCAGCCATACATAAATGCTACATGGGAAAGTGTGGTAGCTGAAAATCCTGAAGTTATAATAGTAACTGATTATTTAGCAGGATCTCCAGTAGAAGAAAAAATAGAATTTTTAAAGAATCATCCAGCACTTAAAGAGGTAGATGCAATTAAAAATGATAGAATATATGTTGTAGGATTAGCTGACTTATCTCCAGGAGTTAGAAATTCTCAAGTCATAGAAAAAATGTATGGATATTTCTACGGAGAAAATAAATAATGGATTTAAATATTAATAGAAGTAGAAATCTCTCTAAAAAGAGAGGTTTCTTATTTTGGTTTTTAGGGCTGAGCATTTTTTTAGTAATGACTATAATAGGTGCGATAGCTATTGGTAGTACTTATATAGAACCTGGAGTAGTATATAAGGTACTACTTAATAAATTATCTAATGGAGCTTTATTTAATACGGAGTGGAACACAATGTATGAGAGTATAATATGGGAAATCAGACTTCCAAGGGTAATACTAGGAGCAATTTGTGGAGCAGGTCTTGCTCTTTGTGGTGTTATTATGCAATGTGTTACTAAAAATCCAATAGCAGAACCATATATACTAGGAATATCATCTGGAGCATCTTGTGGAGCTGTTGCAGTAATAGTATTAGGTGGAATATCAACATTAGGTATAACTAGTATAACAGGTGGTGCTTTTTTAGGATCTATATTATCAGGTGTATTAGTATTTGCTATAGGTACTCAAATGGGACGAACTACATCAACTACAAGATTAGTTCTTTCTGGTATGGCTATATCAACAATATTTAGTGCTTTGACAAATTTGCTTATATATTCAGCAAAGAATTCTAATCAAGCAAAGAGTGCATTGTTTTGGACTATAGGAAGTTTGGGAGGAGCAAAGTGGGATGTATTATTACTACCATTTGTAGCATTAATATTTGTAATTATAATATCATTTATAATGTCTAAATCTTTAGATGTGTTACTATTAGGGGATGATAGTGCAGTTATACTTGGTATTAATATAAAGTTAGTTAAATCAATAATAATATTATTAGCAACCCTACTTACATCTACATTAGTTGCTATAACAGGGGCAATTGGATTTATAGGTCTTGTTGTACCACATATTTGTAGAACTATTTCTGGAAGTGACCATAAAAAGCTTATAGTCCTATCAAGCTTATTTGGAGCTATATTTTTAATTTTATCTGATGTTGTAGCGAGAGGGTTATTTCCACCAATAGAAATACCTATAGGAATAATAACATCATTAGTTGGAGGTCCATTCTTCTTATATCTTATTTCTGCAAAAAATTATTCTTTTGGAGGAAATGAGTAATGTTTAAAATCGAAGTTAAAAATTTAAAATTTAGTATAGATAAAAAGGAAATTCTAAAAGACATTTCATTAGAGGTTCCTAAAGGAGCATTTGTTGGAATTATAGGGCCAAATGGTTCTGGAAAATCTACTTTACTAAAAAATATTTATAGATTATATAAACCGTCAAGTGGAAGTATATTTTTAGATAATAAAGACTTATCTAAGGTGAAGGATAAAGAATGTGCAAAGGAAATTGCAGTACTAGCGCAAGAAAGTACATCACAATTTGATTTTACTGTTGAACAAATAGTTAAAATGGGAAGATACCCATATAAGAGTGTTTTTGAAGATTACTCTAAAAAAGATTTGCAAATGGTTAAGGACATGCTTAAAAAAGTTGGATTAGAAAATTATAGTGAAAGAAGCTTTTCAAAGTTATCAGGGGGAGAAAAGCAAAGAACGTTAATCGCTAGAGCTTTAGTTCAAGATACTGATTTTTTAATACTTGATGAACCTACAAATCATTTGGACATAGGATATCAAATTCAGTTTATGGATTTAGTTAAAAGTTTAAAAATAACAACATTATCAGCAATACATGATATGAATATAGCAGCTATGTATTGTGATTACTTAATAGTCATGAAGGATGGTAAAATAAAACAGTTTGGTACAGTTGAAAAGGTTATAACAAGTGATATGTTAAAGGAAGTATTTGGGGTAAATGCATACGTAGGCACGAATCCTATTAATAAAAAATTGCAAGTATCTTTTATGCATAGTCATGTACATATAAATGGTATAGGTCATGATCATATTCATGAAGATGGATTTAGTGGAGAACATAGTCATTTCCATGAACATGTGTAGTACTTAAAAGGAGTTTACTTTTATTTTAGTAAATTCCTTTATTTATTTTGTATACATAAACAAAACATATAAATAATATAATATACTTTTAATATAAAATAATGTTTTAGGGGGCGATTTTATGAGAGATGGTCATATACATACTCAATACTGTCCACACGGTAGTAATGATGAGATTGAAGATTATATAAAAAGAGCTATTGAGATTGGGTTAAATGAAATAACTTTTACAGAACACTTACCATTACCTGAAGATTTTAAAGATCCATCGCCTGAAAATGATAGTGCTATGGATATAGAGAGTTTACATATGTACATTGATGAAGTAAATAAGTTTAAGAAAAAGTATAAGAATAAAATAAAAATAAACTTAGGTATAGAAGTTGATTATTTAGAAGGATATGAAGAGCAAACTAAGTCAATGCTAGATAAGTATGGTAAGTATTTTGATGATTCTATTTTATCTGTTCATATGTTAAATATTAATGATAAATATTATATAATGGATTATAATAAATATGAATTCGGAAATATAATAGATATATTAGGAGGACTTAGCAGTGTTTATTATAAATATTATAAAACTGTTAAAAAAGCAGTAAGTGCTGACTTAGGAGATTATAAGCCAAAGAGAATAGGTCATTTAAATTTAATTAGGAAATTTAATAAGGTATACCCATACAATTATGAAAATAATATAGTACTTGAAGAATTATTAATGCTTATAAAAGAAAATGGATATGAATTAGACTACAATGTATCTGGACTTTTAAAAGAAGATTGTGGTGAAGCATATATAAGTGGTGAATTACTAGAGTTAGTAAAAAAATATAAAATACCTGTAGTTCCAGGTTCTGATGCACATAGTGTAAATAATATGAAGAATTATGATAAGATAGAATGTTTGATAACAGAATGAATTAATTTAAATTTGGAATTAAATTGTAAATATATTATTGACTTATTATAAATAATAATATATAATTAAGTTATATTAAGGAGAAGTACTCAAGTGGCTCAAGAGGATCCCCTGCTAAGGGATTAGGCTGGGTAAACCGGTGCGAGGGTTCGAATCCCTCCTTCTCCGCCAGTAAAGACTATCGATTTAGATAGTCTTTTTTTTATGCTTAAACAAAAAGATGGGTAATACCCATCTTTTATAATTTTATTCTTACTCGGGGAAAGTAGAATATAGATAAAATTTAGTTACAGTTTCATATAAATAAAAAAGTCAGAAGGAATAGCCTTCTGACTTTCTAAAGATATTTTCAAATATCTATTATTTTTATGAACTTTTTATCTTAGTTAAATAGTATCTGAATAAATATATAAAGTCAACTGAAAATCTATAAATAATATAAATTATATTTATAGATAATAAATAGAAAATAATGTATAATATAAAGTATAAAAATTATTACTTATATATTAATAATTAAATTTGATAATAAATTTGGTAACTCATGAAGGGTTACTATTTAACCATGAAGGGTCTATGGATATTGTTATAAATATCTATAGACTTTTTTATTTGAAAATTAATTTTATATATAAAAATAAAGTATAAAATGAAGGTGGTATATGGATGAAAAAAGAAAATATTGAAAAATTATGGTCTTATTCATCTAAAGGGTACAGTGACATTATAAAAAATGAATTAAATAGTTTTAGACCAAAGGTATGGACAGAGTTAATTGAAAAACAAGTAGATAATAAAGATAAACTAAATATTTTAGATATAGGAACTGGACCTGGATTTTTTTCTATAATATTAAGTAAAAGAAATCATAATGTTATGGGTATTGATTGTACTAAAAATATGATTGATGAAGCTAGAAAAAATGCAGAGTTTGCAAATGTTAATCCTAAATTTATGGTAATGGATAGTCATGAATTAGAATTTGAAGATAATACATTTGATTTAGTATTAAGTAGAAATGTAACTTGGACATTAGTAGACCCTATTAAAGCATATAAAGAATGGATGAGGGTGTTAAAGCCAAATGGAACTTTATTGATATTTGATGCTAATTGGAACTTGCATAAATATGATAAGTCCATACTTAAAGAAGTAGAAGAAAGAGAAATTAAATTTAGAAATAAGTATGGTAAACCTTATGATACTTATGAAGGTCCTAATGAAAATAAGGATATAGGTTTTAAATTACCACTAGAAGATAAAATAAGACCTAGTTGGGATAAGGTAGTTTTAGATGATATTGGATTTTATAATATAAACTATGACTTAGATATTACAAAAAAGGTATGGGATGAAAAAGAGCAATTACTTTATGGAGCTACTCCAATGTTTATGGTAAAAGCAAAAAAATTATAGATAAATTTATATTAATAGAGAATAAATAAAGTCATGAAGATTTTGCAAATAGTATTTTGCATTTGAATTCATGATTTTTTTAGGGGGTATGGATAATTATGGATTTAAGTGAAAGAATTAAGGAATATTGGAATGGAAGAAGCGATGAATTTTGTAACTTGCGTATGTCAGAGTTAAATAGCCCTAAAAGAAATTTATGGCTAAAAGAGATAAAAAATAATTTTAATTATATAGACAATGTAAAGTTAAAAATTTTAGATATAGGAACTGGAACTGGATTCTTTGCAGTTATATTAGCGTCATTAGGACATGATGTAGTTGGAATTGATTTATGTGAGAATATGATAAGTAATGCAGGTAAGACTGCAAAATCGCTTGGCTATAATATTGATTTTAAGGTTATGGATGCACAGAAACTAGATTTTGAAAATGAAACATTTGATATTATAATTTCACGAAATTTAACATGGACATTGCCTGATGTGAAAAAAGCTTATAAAGAATGGCATAGAGTTCTTAAGAAAAATGGTCGATTAATAAACTTTGATGCAGATTATGGAGATGTATCATTTTCAGAGGAAGCTAAAACATTGGACATAAATCATGCTCATTCTAAAATAGATAATAAAATTTTAAAGGAATGTGATGATATAAAAAATCAATTATATATTAGTGGAAAATTAAGACCTAATTGGGATATTGAAGTTTTAGATAATATAGGATTTATTAACTGTGAGACTGATATCACAGTTAGTAATCGTATTTATCATGATGAAGATGAATTCTGTAACCCAACAAAGATGTTCAGTATATGTGCAATAAAATAATATACAAAAACGACATTCAAGTATATTATTCGACAAAAAGAGGTATATATAGGTTGAAATACAGTATTGTAGCCTTTTAAATGCCATAAAGTTGAGCTATTAATGACACAATAATGACATAATCAAATAGTATAATTTATTTTGTAAATAAAGTTGACAACAAAAATTAAGTATAAGTCAAAAAATAAGGGGAGAATATATGAGATTAAAAAAATTAGCAGTCACAGCACTATCTACTATAATGTGTTTATCTATAATTGGCTGTAGTAGTAAAAATAGTGGAAAAGCAGATGCAGGGGAAAAAGATCAAATAGTATATGCAAGTACAAAAGATATAAGGGATATAAATCCACATCTTTATTCTGGTGAAATGGCAGCTCAAAATATGGTATTTGAGTCACTTGTAAAAAATACAGACGATGGTGTTGAACCATGGTTAGCCAAATCATGGGACATATCAGAAGATGGAAAAGAGTATATTTTTTATTTAAGAGATGATGTTACATTTACTGATGGAGAAAAGTTTAATGCAGAAGCCGTAAAAATGAATTTTGATGCAATAATAGAAAATGTAGAGCGTCACAACTGGCTAGACCTAGTAAACGAAATAGAAATAACAGAAGTAGTTGATGAATATACATTTAAATTGACATTAGAACATCCATACTATCCAACACTAGAAGAGCTAGCATTAACTAGACCATTTAGAATGTTATCTCCAAATTGTTTTATAGATGGAAGTACTAAAGATGGAGTTAATGGATATATAGGTACTGGTCCATGGGTACTTTCAGAACATAAGGAAGATCAATATTCAATATTTATAGCAAATGAAAATTACTATGGTGAAAAGCCAAAGGTAAGTTCTATAAAGTGGAATGTTATGACAGACCACCAAACAATATTATTAGCACTTGAAAAAGGTGAAATAGATTTAATATTTGGTTCTGATGGAGATATGATAGACCTTGATACATTTGTAGCTTTAGAAGAGCAAGGTAAATATGAAACACAGATGAGTGAGCCAGTTGCATCAAGAGCCATACTTCTAAATTCTAATAAAGAAATAACTGGAGATGTAAAAGTTAGACAAGCTTTACAATATGCAGTAGATAAAGAAACTATATCTGATGGTGTTTTAAATGGAACTGAAACTGTTGCAGATACTTTAATGGCAAAATCAGTACCTTATTGTGATATTGATTTAGAAGTTCGTTCTTATGATATAGATAAAGCTAATTCATTATTAGAAGAAGCTGGTTGGATATTAGGTGACGATGGTTATAGATATAAGGATGGTAATAAATGTTCTATGACTATATACTACAATTCAGATAATGCTCAAGAAGGAACTATAAGTGAATACTTACAAAGTGATTTTAAAGCAGTAGGTGTAGAACTTAAGGTAGTAGGTGAAGAAAAACAGTCATTCCTTGATAGACAAAAGTCTGGTGATTTTGACCTTCAATACTCATTATCTTGGGGAACTCCATATGATCCACAATCATATGTTTCATCATTTAGAATACCAGCTCATGGAGATTATCAAGCTCAGCTTGGAATGGACAAGAAAGAATGGTTAGATGAAACTATAACTAACCTTATGATAGAATCTGATGAAGAAACACGTACAGAAATGTATAAAGAGGTATTTACATATTTACATGAACAATCAGTATATATACCACTTACATATTCAAGAACCAAAGCAGTTCATGTACCTAATTTAAAAGGAGTAACATTTAACCCTTCTCAATATGAAATACCATTTGAGAAAATGTATTTTGAGGCTAAGTAAGATTCAAATAAATTTAAATATAAATTTTTATGCTAGGTCAATGAGGCTAAGAATATAATTTGCAATAAAGTTTATATTCTTAGCTTTTTATTTTCTAGTAATGACTAACAAGGGGGAAGTATGAGAGATTTTATTACTAAAAGATTAATTAGTACGATACCTATATTAATAGGTATATCATTTTTATCATTTGTGATAATAAACCTTAGTCCAAGTGATCCAGCAGAAGTTGCTCTTCGTGTTAATGAGATAACAGTTACTGAAGAAGCGGCACAACAAATGCGTGAAGAATTAGGTTTAGATAAACCATTTTTTGAAAGATACACGACTTGGTTAAAAGACTGTTTAAAAGGTGATTTTGGTAATAGTTATGTTAATAAAAAGCCAGTTGCTAAGGAAATAGTGGAGGCCCTACCAGCAACTCTTAAATTAGCAGGTGTATCATTAGCGATAACAATAATAATTAGTGTAATAGCGGGTGTACTTTGTGCCGTTTATGAAGGAAGCATAGGAGATAAAATAACAAGAGGGGTAATATTTTTAGGAACAGCAATGCCTAGTTTTTGGGTAGGACTTCTTTTAATGTGGTTATTTGCAGTTAAGTTAAATTTATTTCCAACAAGTGGGATGGAGACTGCAAATTCTGTAGTTTTACCAGCAATAACTTTATCTCTTGCATATATTTCAACATATGTAAGGCTTATAAGAAATAATATGGTAAAAAATAAAAAAGAAAATTATGTACTTTATGCTAGAGTCAGAGGTCTTAAGGAAAGCACAATAATCAAGCATGTATTTAAGAATTCATTACAATCTTCAATTACAGCTTTAGGTATGTCTATACCAAAATTAATAGCAGGAACTGTAGTTGTAGAAAATATATTTGCATGGCCAGGTATAGGAAGACTATGTGTAAATGCTATATATAATAGAGATTATCCAATTATACAAGCTTATATATTAATAATGGCTATTTTATTTGTTGTATGTAACCTATTAGTAGATGTGATATCAGTAATGATTGATCCAAGAATGAGATTGGAGGCATAATATGAAGTTTTGGAATAGATTCAAAAAAGACAAGCTTGGCATACTAAGTATGATAATAATACTCGTTGTTATGGCACTAGGTATATTTTCGCCAGTAGTTGCACCACATGATCCAACTGAGGTGAATATTAAAATAAAACTTATGAGAATGTGTGCAGAGTATCCATTTGGTACAGATCAATTAGGAAGATGCGTATTATCTAGATTATTATATGGAATAAGAACAACTGTATTTTTATCATTAATAGCAATGTTTTTAACTATAGCTATAGGTACTATACTTGGAGTTATAGCAGGATTCTTTAGAGGATGGTTAGATGAAGTAATAATGAGAATTTGTGATATAATGCTTTCTTTCCCAAGCGAAGTTATGATACTTGCTATAGTTGGTATTTTAGGTACAGGAATAGAGAATATAATAATTGCCAATATAATTGCAAAGTGGGCATGGTATACTCGTATGATTAGATCAATAGTTATTCAATATACTGATAAAAATTATATAAGATTTGCAAAAGTATCTGGATGTAGTACTTTCCATATAATTAAAAAACATTTAATACCAGGGGCAATAGGTGAAATAGGTGTTCTTGCAACATTAGATACTGGATGGGTTATATTAAATATTTCAGCATTATCATTTTTAGGGTTAGGTGTACAAGCTCCAACTCCAGAGTGGGGGATGATGTTAAGTGAAGCTAAGAATATAATGACTATATATCCATCTCAAATGCTACCAGCAGGAATTGCAATATTAGTTGTAGTTGCAGCCTTCAACTTCTTAGGTGATAGTTTGCAAGAAGCACTAAATCCTAAAAAGAGTATAAATTAAATGGGGGTAAGAGTATGAGTTTATTAGAAGTAGAAAATTTAAAAGTTTTAGATATAAAAACAAAAGAAGAAATAGTTAAAGGGGTTAGCTTTAAGTTAGAAAAAAATACTTGCTTGGGTATTGTTGGTGAGAGTGGTAGTGGAAAATCTATGACTACTAAAGCTATATTAGGTCTTATTAGCCCAAATTTAAAAACTGAAGGATTAGCTATATTTGATAATAAAATAAATTTACTAAAGTCTAATAGAGAAGAACTTAGAAAAATAAGAGGGCAAAGAATTTGTATGATTCTTCAAGATGCTATGTCAGCTTTTGATCCACTGTATACAATAGGGTATCAGATGATAGAAACTTTGATAGAAAATAAAAATTTATCTAAGTTTGAAGCTGAAGAATTATCTATAAAATCTTTAGAAAAAATGCTTATAAATGAACCTAATGAAGTAATCAAAAAATACCCTCACCAATTATCTGGTGGAATGTTGCAAAGATGTATGATAGCTTTAGCTTTATCTATGAACCCAGATGTAATAATTGCAGATGAACCAACAACTGCTTTAGACTCTATAAATCAACGTGAAGTAGTAGAGGAGTTTAAAATATTAAGAGAAGTAACTGGAACATCTCTTATATTTATATCTCATGATTTAGGAGTTGTTCAGCACTTAGCTCAGGATATACTTGTCATGAGAAAAGGTGAACAAGTTGAGTATGGAAAGGTTAATGATGTATTCTCTAATCCAAAGCATGAGTATACGAAGTATTTGGTAGAAACAAGGTTAGAACTAACAAAATCCTTTGCCAAGTCTATGAATAAGGAGGTAGCAGTTTAATGCTATTAGAAGTTCAGAATGTACATAAGAGTTATTCAAAATTAGGTAAGAGAGAAAAACAACATGTATTAAAGGGGATTAGCTTCTCTATAAAAGATGGTGACTGTGTAGGCCTTATAGGTGAAAGTGGAAGTGGTAAAAGTACATTAAGTCGTTTAGTATTAGGTCTTGAAAATCCTGATAGTGGGATTATAAATATAGAAGGTAAACCTGTAAAAAGGTGGATAAAGGGAAATAAAGGAAAGATGAGTGTAGTTTTTCAGGATTATACTTCTTCAGCAAATCCTAATTTTACAGTGAAAGAAGTTATAAGTGAGCCTCTTAAGGCATTAGGAAAAAAAGATAATCTAGATAAAGTAGTATTAGAATTATTAGATAAAGTTGGATTACCAAATAACTTAGTGGACAGGTATCCACATGAATTAAGTGGAGGGCAATTACAAAGAGTGTGTATTGCAAGAGCTATATCAACAAAACCTAAATTTATGGTTTTAGATGAAGCGATAAGTTCGCTAGATGTATCTATACAAGCTCAGATATTAGACTTATTAAAAGAATTAAAAGATGATTTAAATATGACATACTTATTTATAGCACATGATCTACAAGCTGTTACTAATTTATGTGATAATGTAATGTTTTTATATAGAGGAGAAATAGTAGAAAATATAGACAGCTCAAATCTTGCAAATGCAGAAAATGAATATGCTAAAAAATTACTAGACTCAGTAATACCTTTTACAGTTTAACTATATACTAAGATGGAATATGATTTTTCATATTCTATTTTTTTATGTTTAAGTAAATTAATATAAATTTAATATAACTGGATATAAGAAAATTTTCAACAAAAAGATTGACTCTTGTGTTACAAAAGACTTTATAATGTGTAATAGAAAATAGGAGAGGAGACAATAATATGATAAATGAATTTTTAAAATACGCTATTCCATCCGCATTTTCTATGTTTATATCGGCATTATATACAATTATAGATGGAATATTTGTAGGACAAGGTGTAGGAGATGCAGCACTTGCAGCGGTTAATATAGTTTTACCATTTACAGTAATCTTAGTTGGTATGGCAAATATGATGGCTGTAGGCGGAGGTGCTTTAGTTTCGAAAAATATAGGAGCTAAAGACATTGATAAAGCAGTTAATATATTTAGACAGGTATGTAAATTTCTGTTAATATTAAGTGTATTTATCAGTATAATATGTGTAATTTTTACTAAGCAAATAGTACAATTACTAGGTGCAACAAATAATTTACAAGGACTATCTATAGAATACTTAAGATTCTATGCGTTATTCTCTATACCAAATTTAATAGGTATAGTTTTAAATAGCTTTGTTAGAAATGACAATAAACCTAAATTAGCTATGGTTTCAATAATATCAGGAGCTATAACTAATATAATACTAGATTATGTATTTATATTTAAGTTTGGATTTGGAATAAAAGGTGCAGCAATAGCTACAGGATTAGGTCAAATAGTAACTGTAAGTATATTATTACCTCATTTCATAAGAAAAAAAGGATATCTAAGTTTTGGACAGGTAAAATTAAAAATAGATACTATAAAAGAATTTTTAAAGATAGGATTCCCATCATTTTTTGCACAAGCAAGTTTCTCTGTTATAGTATTACTTCATAATGTGATAATAACTAAAACTATAGGAGAAATAGGTGTTTCTGCATATAGTATAATTAACTATATAGGTACCAATATATATATGGTATTATTTGGGCTAACACTAGGTACGCAGCCACTAATAAGTTATAATTATGGAAGAAAAGACAGTGAAAAGATGATGCAATTTTATAAAATAAATTGTATTTCATCTATCTTATTTACTTGTATAGCTACTATAGTTTGTTATTTATTTGGAAGAAATTTAATACAAATATTTACATTAGATAAGGAAATAATAGAATTAGCGTATATAGGAATAAGAGTAACTGTTTTAAGTTATTTCTTTGTAGGATTAAATTTAAATACAATAGTTTATTATCAAGCTATAGAAATGCCAAAGTATTCAAATTTAATTTGTTTATTTAGATCAGTAATATTCTTACCAATAGGACTTATAATGCTTTCTAAGGTATTTGGTATAAATGGAGTATGGGGTGGAACTTTATTCTCTGAAACTATTACATTTATATCTATAAATTTAATTACTAATATCAAAAGAAATACATCAAAATCTACTGAATATTATAATGTTACAGAAATGGCATAGAAAATAATGGGTGTGAAATAATATATTCACACCCTTTTTGATTAGGAGAGAATAATATGAAAAAATATTTTTCGATAGGAGAAATGTCAAAATTACATAATATATCAATTGAAACACTAAGACATTATGATAGGGTTGGAATACTTAAGCCAGAATATATAAATGAAAAAACAGGATATAGATATTATTCAACACAAAGCTTTATAACAATAGATCTAATTAAAAAATGTAAAGCAATTGGATTATCCTTAGAAGAAATAAAAGAAATAAAGAATGATTATACATCACTAGACTCAATATTAAATATCATAAAAAATCAAAAACATATTATAGATAAAAAGATAGTAGAATTAAATAATATTAAAAAAAGTATACAGAATCTTGAAAGTAGCATAAGTGAAGCTTTAGACGTTGGGATAAATAAATTTTTTATAAAATATAATAAAGAAAGAAAATTAAAAAAATATACATATACAAGAAGATATACAGAGGAATTTGAAATACAATTAAGAAAATCACTAAGAGAAATAGAAAAAGAATATAATTGCTCAGATGTAAAAATAGCATTTGAGACGTCTTATGATGGAATAGTAAAACAAAATGAATTGATATACACAAAAGCAATGTTAGAATTAGATTGTAATGTATTAATTAATGAAGAAGATATAGTAACTCTTAAAGAAGGTAATTATTTGACTTTTTATTTTGATGATAATTTTTATGATAATAAAAAGTATTATCATAATGTAATTGAGTATATAAAAAATAACAATATAGATGTTATTGGGGAATTTTATGAAATATATGAGATGACCAGAGTTAGCAGTAATGGAGAGGTAAAATCATTAGCAAAAATTGAAATACTACTAAAGTAAAATTGTAAATCAATTAGAATTTGTATAAAATTATTTTGAGGGGATGAGCAAATGAGAAATAGTAGAAACAGAGTTTTTAATATGTTAAAGAGGATTCAAAACTTAAAATACAAATTAGTTTTGGACTCGTTAATTGTAGGTGTTTTAGTTGGGCTAACTATTGTGGCTCATAGATTAATTTTAAATAATATTTCACCTATATTTTTAAACTTATATAAAAAGGCTAATGAAAGTTATATATTTATAGGATTAGTTTTTTTATTAATGATAGCATTAGGATATTTAGTTGGTAAATGTGTAAAAAAAGAGCCCATGATAAGTGGAAGTGGTATACCACAAGTAGAAGGTATATTAACTAGAAGATTAAGTATTAATTGGTTTACGACACTATTATATAAGTTTGTTGGGGGACTTATTTGTTTATGTGCAGGGTTATCTGTTGGTAGAGAAGGTCCTTCTGTTCAAATGGGAGCTTGTATTGGAGATGGAGTATCTAAAAAGTTAAAAAATCTAGATAATGAGGAAAAATATTTAATAACTAGTGGAGCTAGTGCAGGGTTATCAGCAGCATTTAATGCACCAATATCAGGAGTTATGTTTGCATTAGAAGAGACTCATAAAAATTTCTCACCATTAGTTTTATTATCTGCAATGATAGCATCTTTAGGTGCAGATTTTGTATCTAAGCAATTCTTTGGAGTTACACCGTCATTATATTTTGAAAAAGTAAATAATTTGCCGTTAAAGTATTATTGGTCATTAATTATTTTGGGATTAGTAATAGGAGTTAGTGGCGTTATTTTTAATAGAGGAATATTAAAGACTCAAGAAATATTCAAAAAATCTAAATTGAGTACAGAGTTAAAGTGCATAATACCATTTATTATTACGGGAATAGTAGGTATATTATGTCCTATATTACTAGGTGGTGGACATGATTTAATAATGGATTTAAAAAATCAAAATTTCTCATTATCAATATTATTAAGCTTTATAGTAATTAAATTTTTATTTACATTTATATGTTTTGGATCAGGCGTGCCTGGAGGAATATTCTTTCCACTATTAGTTTTAGGTGCATTAGTTGGTAATTTAACAGGAGATTTATTTGTTACCTACTTAGGTATAGAGAATACTTATATTGTTAATTTTATTATTCTCGCAATGGCAGCTCATTTTGCAGCAATAGTAAAGGCTCCTATAACAGCAATAATTCTAATATCAGAGATGACTGGATCATTAGATCATTTATTGGCACTAGCTATTGTAGTCGTTGTATCTCAGTTAACGTCAGATATATTAAATTCCAGTCCAATTTATGAAAGTTTACTAGAAAGAATATTATTAAAGTCACCATACAAGTATGATGTAAATGAAAGTAAAAAGTTATTATTAGAAATGGCAGTACATATGAATAGTGATATAGATGGAAGGAAAATAAAAGATATATCATGGCCTAAAAATTGCTTAGTAGTTTCGATTTTAAGGGGGAATAAAGAAATAATACCTAGAGGTGATACTGAAATAATAAGTGGAGATTATCTTACAATAATGATGGATGAGAGTATGTACTCTAAAGTAATGGATGAAATAGAGTTAATATCAACTATTAATTAAAAAAAGAGGGCAATTAACCCTCTTTTACTATATCTTTTTCTAAAACATTTAACTTTTTAGCTACAATACCTGTAGTGCTAGCTTGAACTAAAAGTGTAAATATAATCGCCATAAATACTGTAGATGAAATCACATTATACCCAGGTATTTTAGACGATACTACAATACCTGATAATGCTGCAGGTATAACTCCAGTTTCTCTCACCCACATCATAAATATTTTTTCATTCCAGCTCCATTCAACTTTCCTATCAAAAGCTGTACAAATCATTACAACTATTGGTCTAGTTACAAATGTAAAAACTAGTATAACTAAAAATACTTTATTACCATATTTAATTAGGGAATTCAAATCTAAATGAGTACCTAATATTATAAATATACACATTCTAGCGATTTTTGATATATTTTCTCTAAAATGAATTCCTTCCATATAAATTTCATCAGCAATCCAAAATCCAAATACTTTTTTATTTCCAGCAACTAAACCTGATATAAAGACAGACATATATCCACTACCACCAAGTTTTTCTGAAATTTCATAAGCAAATATTACTATTATTATAGAAATTAAAGCCTCATATTTTGCAAATACACCATATTTTTTTTCTGATGTTAGTGCTGTAGCTATTAGTGCAATGATAGTACCTACAACTATTCCAACTACTATCATATAAAATAGTTTAAAAATGATTTGAGATAAATACATTTTTCCAGATGATGTAAGGCCTACAAATACAGTTGAAAATAATATAGCTCCAAATGCATCATTAAATGCAGACTCACTTATTACAGTTTGCTTTAACCTATTTTTAACTGGAAATTGTTTGAATACTGGTATTAAGCTTGCAGGATCAGTAGAAGCTATTATAGAACCTAAAAGCATACTAGTACCAATTGGTAAGTCTAATATAAAATAAGATGGTAATGCTACTATTCCAGCTGTTATAAATACCCCAAGAGATGATAAAAGTAAAACTGTTATTTTAACTTCATTTAAAATTTTTAATTTTACCTCTCTACCACCTTCATAAAGAATAAATGCAGAACCAAATGTTAGTATAAGTTCGTTGGCAACTGGAAAAGCATCTATATTAACTGCATTTAAAAATGTAGGTCCAAATGCAACTCCAAACAAAAGGTATATAACAACATCAGGTATTTTTAATTTTTCTCCTATAAATCCACCAATTACACCTAATACTGTAATTGATGCTATTATGAGAAGTAATTCGTTAGAACTTATTTCTGCAAGATTCATTTCGCCCATAATTCTACCTCTTCTATAAATATTAAAATATCTATATGAAGTTAGTATATACAAAAAGTATTATTTATATAAATTTAATTATTTAATGTATATAGTTATAAATTTAGATACTAAAAGCCTATATTAAAGTTAATTCCTTTTTTACTAAAAAATTACATAATGAGTTTATATTATCTTCTAAAATATCAGCATTAAATTTTAATGGTATTATAGTTGATAATTTATAAAATAATATTTCATTGTTATTTGAATCTATTCCTTTGTTTATATCTATATCAATATTTAAATTATTTTTTTCAGAAAAGATAGAATAGTTGTCTTTATAAATTTTTATATTATATATATTACCTGAAAAAATTTTATACTTCATAATTAAATTAGTTTTAGTTATTTTATAATTTGTAGGAACTAATTTTAGTATTTGATTATTTATATCTAATATTAATGGATTTAAATTTTTAATAATAATATCTTGTATTTTAAGCATTTTAGAAAGATAATAAATATCTTCATAATTATGAAGTAATATCTTGCTTTTAATAGTTTCATTTTGTGAAGCTTCAAACTCTTTATAAAGTTCTACACTTTCTTTTCCAGATATAGTATCATTTCTATCTATTCCAAGGTATTTTTCTATAGTTTTAAGTTTACAATCTAAAAGACATAGTTTTTCTTTATAAGGTTTAACGATTCTTAATATATCTATATCATCATCTTTATTTAAGTGAAAGTCTATGTTATGTTTTTTTAACCTAGAATTTAAAAAAGGTATATCAAAAGTAAATCCATTAAAGGTTATATGTTTTTCAAATGAATTTATATTATTTATAAATGCTAACAATAATTCTTTTTCTTCATTTTCATTTAAAGCAAAGAATTGTTTTATTATTGTTTTATTATTTTCATTATAAACAATTCCAATTAATATAACCTTACTAAATTTGGGACTAAGACCAGTTGTTTCTATATCAAATACAAAGTGATTTTTAGGGATATCTATAAAATCATCACATATATGCTTAATTATCTCCATAAAATTTCTCCTTTTTTAGATTCTATATTATAATAGTTTGGTAATATTATAAAATATTATATAAACATTATAAAGTAAGAAAATAATACTTCAAGGTGGTAATTATGATAAATATAGATACATTAAATGAAAATCAAAGGCAGGCAGTATGTCACTTAGATGGCCCTTGTATGGTTCTTGCAGGTCCTGGTTCAGGAAAGACAAGAGTTATTACTCATAGGATTGCAAATATGGTTGTAAATAACAATATAAAACCAACGAGCATACTTGCTATAAGCTTTACAAAAGCATCTTCTATAGAAATGAAAAATAGATCTATGGCTTTAAGTAAAGATTTAAAAATGAACAAAGTTACATATGGAACATTCCACTCAGTATTTTTTAGGATATTAAGACATTTTGAAAAATATAGCTTAGATAGTATATTAGACGAGAAGTCTAAAAGACTAGCAATAAAGGGAATTTTAAAAAGCTTAAATATTGAAAATGGAGAAGATGATGAAGTAATTGGGCAATTTATAAATGAAATTTCCTTTGTCAAAAACGAATTAATGGATAAAGTTGATTTTAATTCAGAAGTTATGAGTAAAGATGAGTTTATTAAAGCCTATAATTTATATGAGGAGCATAAGCATCAAGTGAAAAAAATAGATTTTGATGATATGCTACTTAGAACTTATTTTTTGCTTAAAAATAATATGAAAGCTTTAGAAACAGTAAGAAATGCATATAGATATATTTTAGTAGACGAATTTCAAGATATAAATAAAGTTCAATTTGAGGTATTAAAGTTAATAGCTAATCCTTTAAATAATATATTTGTTGTTGGAGATGAAGATCAAAGTATATATGGATTCAGAGGGGCAAGACCAGATTTTTTATTAGAATTTGAAGAATACTTTGAAGGAACTAAAAAGATTCTATTAGATATAAATTATAGATCTAAAGGTGAAATTATAGATATTGCAAATAGATTAATAGAAAAAAACTCAAATAGATATGAAAAAGTAATAAAATGTAGTCAAGGAAATGGAGGAAATATAAATTATATAGCTCCAAAAGACTCAGAAGAAGAAGCTGTTATTATTGGAAAAGAAATATTAGATGAGGTAAAAAAAGACTTTGTAGAGTACAGTGATTTTGCTGTTATATATAGAACTAATATACAATCGAGAGCTTTAGTGGATGTATTTATGGATATGAGGATACCTTTTGTAGTTAAAGATTCTATAGTTACTATATATGACCATTGGGCATCTCAGGATATACTTGCATATTTAAGATTAGGGCTTGATCCTAGTTCAACTAAAGATTGGGTTAGGATTATAAATAAGCCATTTAGATATATATCTAGAGATAGTATAAATAGTATAAAAGATGAGAAAGACTTTATAAATGCTTTAATAACTAAGTGCAACCTTCATCCAAAACAAGTAAAAACTATAAATGACTTAGATATTGATTTAAGTTACTTAAAAACATTAAGTCCTCAAAATGCAATTTCTTACATTAGGACAAGTTTAGAATATGATATATATATCTTAGATTATTGTTCAAATAGAAAGATTAAAACAAATGGATTAATTGAGATTTTAAACGAATTAGAAAGTTCTGCAAGTAATTTTAAAACGATAAAAGATTATTTAGATCATATAGATAGAGTGAAATCAGAAGTTGCAGATAATAAACACAAAGATCAAAGCGATGGTGTAATATTTACAACAATGCATAGTGCCAAAGGATTAGAATTTAAGAACGTATATATTATAGGAGTAAATGAGGGAACTATACCTCATGAAAAATCATATGATTTAGATGATGACGATAAAAAAGATAACCAAATTGAAGAAGAAAGAAGACTTATGTATGTTGCTATTACCAGAGCTGAAGAAAATTTATGTATAAGCTCACCACAAAATAAGTATGGAAAAAAAGTATCTGTATCAACTTTTATAGATGATATTAAAGCTCCTACTAAAGAAGAAATGGATAATATAAATATAGGTGACACAATATACCATAAGAAATTCAAAGAGGGAACTATAGTATCTAAAGATGGAGATTCTATTAGAGTTAAGTTTTCTGATGGAACAAGAATTTTAAATTATAGAGTATGTGTATTAAATAATGTTATACATATTTAAATATGTAAATATTTAATAATGAATACATTATTCATAAAATTAAAAAAATATATATAATTCAAAAAATAAAATTGACACTTAAGGCTTATAACACTACAATTGTATTAACAATTTCAAATAAGAAATCCTAAGAAAAAGAAAGTAACCTAAGTGGATTTTCAGCGAGCTAGGAATTGGTGTGAGCCTAGTATTGAAGTTTAGAGTGAAAAGAGCTTTGGAGGAGATTATCAGAAATTAATAGTATGATAATTGGATAGCCCGCCTTAAGGGTTTGAGAGGATAAGTTAAACTTATCAAAAAGAGTGGTAACGCGGATATAATTCGTCTCTTAGTCATTATGACTAAGAGGCTTTTTTATTTGTAAACATTATTTTGATATGAATGATTTATCAAAAAGAGTGGTAACGCGGATATAATTCGTCTCTTAGCTATTATAGCTAAGGGGCTTTTTTTATACTCAAATAAATTTTTTATTATAAATAGGGAGGAATTATTATGAAGATATTAAAGAAATTAATGGGTTTAGGTATAGTATTTACACTATCATTAGGAATGGCAGCATGTAGTTCATCAAATGAAAGTAAAGATGAAGCTAAGGATGAATTACAACAGATAAAAGATTCTGGGAAATTAGTATTAGCAACAAGTGCAGAGTATTCACCATATGAATTCCATAAAATGATAGATGGTAAAGATACCATAGTTGGCTTTGATGTTATGATAGCTAAAGAAATAGCCGATGAGATTGGCGTTGATTTAGAATTTATGGATATGGATTTTGATGGATTATTAGGAGCGTTAAATGCAGATAAGGCAGATATAGTATTAGCCTGTATGACACCTAATGAAGAAAGAGAAAAAAGCGTTGATTTTTCTAATTTATATTATGAAGATAAAAATGTAGTAATAGTAAAAAAAGGTGATGAAGATAAAATAAAATCTGATGAAGATTTAAAAAATATAAAGATTGGAGTTCAAAGAGGAAGTACTCAAGAAGCATTTGTAGTAGACGAATTAGGTTGTACAGACTATAAAAGTTTAGCTAAAACACCAGATTTAATGTTAGAACTTCAAAATGGAAATATAGATGCTATAGTAACTGGAAAGAATGTTGCTGCAATAAATATTGAAAACTATGATAATGTTGCAATAGGAAATAGTAATGTAGGAGAAGATTGTGAAGAAAGTGCAGCAGTAGCATTTAAGAAAAGTGATAAAAATGAATCTTTAATAGAATTAACTAACAATGTTATAAAGAAATTACAAGATGAAGGCAAAATAGATGAATATATGCAAGATGCTATAAAATTAGCTGATGAACAATAAGGATTAATGATTTAGGAGGTGGGAACATGAATTTTAGTTTTTTAAGTAAATATGGAAGCTTATTTTTAGAAGGAACATCTGTAACAGTAATAATTTCACTAGTGGCATTATTATTTGGATGTATTATAGGTATGTTAATTTGTTTAATGAAATTATCTACATTTAAGGTATTAAAAGCTGTAGCAACAACATATATAGAAATTTTAAGAGGAACACCTCTATTTGTTCAAATATATATAATTTACTTTGGGTTACCACAGGTTGGAATAGATTTTCCAAGTATATTAGGGATATCTAGTGATTTTATAGCAGGTGCATTTGCTTTATCAATAAACTCAGGAGCCTATGTGGCTGAAATATTAAGATCAGGAATACAATCAGTTGAAAAAGGTCAAATGGAAGCAAGTAGATCTTTGGGGTTAGGCTATGCAGCAACAATGAGATATGTAATAGTACCACAAGCTATAAAAAATATATTACCATCTTTAGCTAATGAATTTATAACTCTAGTGAAAGAGTCTGCAATAATATCAGTTATAGGTGTACGTGAGATAATGTTTACTTCATCAATAGTTAAGAATGCCACATATAAACCATTAGAGCCACTTATAGTAGCAGCTATTATATACTTTATATTAACGTTTACATTATCTAAGTTAGTAGGTAAATTTGAGAAAAAGCTAGCTAAAGCTAATGCATAGATTATAAAAAAAGGATAGTGATAATATGATTACAATAAAAAATTTAAAAAAATCATTTGGAGATGTACATGTATTGAAAGGTATAGATTTAAAAGTTGATAAGGGAGAGATAATGGCTATAGTAGGTCCTAGTGGTTCTGGCAAGAGTACATTGCTTAGATGTATGAATTTATTAGAAGAACCAACTGAGGGAGAAATAATATTTGAAGGAACTAATATAGCTGATAAAAAAGTTAATATAGATGAAATAAGACAAAAAATAGGAATGGTATTTCAAAACTTTAATTTGTTTCCTCATAAGACAATATTAGAAAATATCACTTTAGCACCAGTAATATTAAAGAAGATGAACCAGTCAGAGGCTAATAAGAAGGCAGAGTATTTATTAGATAGAGTTGGGCTTTTATATAAAAAAGATGCTTATCCAGCACAATTATCAGGAGGACAAAAACAAAGAATAGCTATAGCTAGAGCTCTAGCTATGGAGCCTGATATGATGTTATTTGATGAGCCAACTTCAGCTCTTGATCCTGAGATGGTAACAGAAGTTTTAGATGTTATAAAAGAATTAGAAGAAGATGGGATGACTATGGCTATAGTTACACATGAAATGGGATTTGCAAAGGAAGTTGCTGATAGAGTTATATTTGTGGATGGTGGCAAGATAATTGAAGATGATTGTCCAGAAAATGTATTTAATAACCCTACACATCAAAGAACACAAGAATTCTTAGCGAAAATATTAGCTTAGTAGTAAGAAGAGATAAAGATATTTTAGCTAAAAACTAATGGATTTTTTTTATATTTTAAGTTGAATTATAAACCGGGGGGATATATTATATGAAATTAAAAAAATTAATTATATTTGGATTAAGTTTAGGAATGACATTATTTATGATTGGATGTAGCTCAAGTAGTGATGAAAATACATCAGAAAGTAATAAATTAGAAGAAATAAAAAATAGAGGTAAGTTAATTGTAGCAACTAGTGCAGATTATCCTCCGTATGAGTTTCATAAAATAATAGATGGAAAAGATACTATAGTTGGATTAGATGCTATGATAGATAAAGATATAGCAGATGGAATAGGTGTAGAATTAGAATTTTTAGATATGGATTTTGATGGGGTACTTGGGGCAGTAAATGCAGATAAAGCGGATTTAGTTTTAGCTGGTATGACTGCTACAGATGAAAGAAAAGAAAGTGTAAATTTCTCAGAACCTTACTATCATGAGAAAAATAAAATAATAGTAAGAAAGGGAGATGAAGATATAGCTAAAACTGAAGATAATGTAAAAAATATGAAAATGGGTGTACAAAAAGGAAGTATTCAAGAAACTTTTATAGCTGAAACTTTAGGATCTATTAATTATAAAAGTTTAGCTAAGATAC
This sequence comes from Romboutsia sp. 1001713B170207_170306_H8, assembly GCF_015550495.1. Classification (NCBI taxonomy): domain Bacteria; kingdom Bacillati; phylum Bacillota; class Clostridia; order Peptostreptococcales; family Peptostreptococcaceae; genus Romboutsia; species Romboutsia sp. 1001713B170207_170306_H8. The sequence continues at coordinate 118,352 of NZ_JADNAX010000004.1, read as the reverse complement.
CTGATCTAATTTTAGAACTTCAAAATGGAAATATAGATGGAATACTTTGTAGTGAGAATGTAACCAATATAAATATAGATAGCTATGAAGGAATATCGGTAGCAAATTCCACAGTAGGAGAAGATATACATAAAGGTGCATCTGTAGCATTTAAGAAAGATGACAGCACAAAAGAACTTGTAGAAGTAGTAAATAAGATATTAAAAGGCCTTAATGAAAGTGGGACTATAGATAAATATATGGAGGGAGCTAGAAATTTAGCTAAAGAAGAGTAGTTTATAAATTTAATTAAACTAAAATTCCTTTATGGCAGTGATAGAAGTATAAAATCAGTGCATAAAGGAATTTTTTTATTAATAAAACAATTATTAAACTCTAGAGAATAAATCTTCTAATAAATTTATACTATCACCATAAAATGTTGTAAATTCTTCATTTTTACTATCAGCTATAGAAGCAACTGGTATAGAAAGTGACACATCGGACATTAGGCTGATACTGCTATTAGGATTTGAAGTTATGCAGATAATATCTCCTCCAAGGTCAGATAACTGTTCAATCTTTCTTATACATGAAAAGTTTTCTCCAGATTTTGATACTACTATTAATGTAGGAGAATGATCTCTTTCATACACTATAGGTATTTCTAAGCCATGTAATAATATAACATTGTATTTCTTTACTAAAAGCTTTCTGTGTATGTATCCAGTTACAAATTCACAAAAGCCCTCTCCATAAAGATAAATATACTTTTTCTTGTTTAAATATTTTTTTGATAGCTCATCAAGATCAGCTAAAGGGATTTTAGAACACCAGTTGAAATAATTTTCCTGTTCATTATTATTAGTTAAACTATCTGATGTCATTCTTTTTATATCAAAAATCAACTCATTATAACCACTGTATCCAAGTTTTTTTGAAAGTCTAATAATGGACGCTGTAGAAGTAAAGTTTGACTTAGCAAGTTGCCTTATACCTTCTTTTTTTACCTTATCTGGATTTGTAAATATGTATTCAAGTATTTTTGTTTCTGAATCTGATAAATTTTGATTCTTAAAGATTCTCCCAACATGAAATGTTTTGATCATATATATCCCCTTTTTTAAATTTTTACATTTAATATATAAATATTATATCATAAAGAATTTATATTTTGAAACATGTTACGCTATTGTACATATGTTACAAAAGTAGTTAGAAGTATATTAATGTAGTAAAAAAGGATATATAATTTAAATATATCAAAGAAAAGGGGGAGAATGATATCAAGAGACTAATTATTAACGCAGATGACTTTGGATATTCTAATGCTGTAAACTTAGGAATAATTAAGAGTCATATAAAAGGTGTTTTAACATCAACAACATTAATGGCAAATATGTCAGGTACAGAACATGCAATTGAACTATCTAAACAGACACCTACATTGGCAGTAGGGGTACATTTAACATTAACATGTGGTAAACCTATTTTAGGTAAAAATGTAAGATCGTTGATAAAAAATGATGGAAGTTTTCATAATTTAAGTGATTTTGAAAATGAAAGTATAGAAATTGATAAAAATGAACTTTATGATGAATGGAAATCTCAGATAGATAAATTATGCTCACTAGGGATTAAATTAAGTCATATTGATTCACATCATCATATACACACATTTAAACAAACATCTGAGGTAGTAAAAACACTTTCTAAAGAATATGATTTACCAGTTAGAAACTGTAATAGAGTAGTAAATGAGGATGATATAAATTTTTTAGATTTGTGCAATTATGAACCAATTAGAGATATGTCTAATAAGTATATGTCAGTTAGAGATAAGTGTTTTAAAATTATAGAGTCAAATATACTTAAAAATATAGAATTTAAAAAAAGTGAGGCGATGTGTCATCCTGCATTTATAGATAGCTGTTTATTGGAAGGTTCATCTTTCAACATTCCTAGAGCAAGAGAAGTAGATATTCTATGTGATCCATATATGAGAGAACTTATAGATAAGTATGATATAAATCTTTGCAATTATAATAATATATAAATTTAAAGGGGGATATTATTTTGGCTAATTCACTTAGATTAGTAAGTAATCAATTATCTAAATTAGGAAAAGCAATGCTAATTCCAGTTGTTGCTATGCCTGTTGCAGGTCTTTTATCTAGACTTGGGCAACCAGACTTATTAAACTTAGATATATTAAAGATAGCGTCAGACGTTATATTTGGAAACTTAGATTTATTGTTTGCAGTTGGATGTATACTAGCATATACAAAAAGTAAAGATAAATCATCTGCAGTTTTAGCAGGAGTACTATCAGTTATGGTATTTAGGCAAGCGCTTACATACTTAAATGAAAGTATTAGCATGGGGGTATTTGGAGGTATAGTATCAGGTATAAGTACAGCTGTTATATATAACTATAGTAAAGACTGGAAAGTTCCTAGTATGTTTTCTTTCTTTGCAGGTGAAAAATTAGCTATAACTTTAGGTCCAATATTTTCACTTGTTTTAGCTGGAGTTTTTAGCTTTATATGGCCTCCAATAGAAGCTGGATTAGATACTTTTGCAATAGGACTAGGATCTATGGGAATCTTTGGAGTATTCTTATTTGGATTTTTAAACAGAGCTTTAATACCAACAGGATTACATCATGTTTTTAATGCTTATATATTTTATGAGTTAGGTAGTTATACAACAGCCAATGGAACAGTAGTAACAGGTGAAATGACAAGATTTTTAGCAGGGGACCCAAGTGCAGGATCATTTTTAGTAATGTTTTACGTAATAATGGTATTTGGAATACCTGGTGTGGCTGCTGCAATGTATAAAACAGCACGCCCAGAAAATAAAGAAGAAGTAAAAGGATTAGCAAACAGTGGAGCCTTAACTTCAATAGTTGCAGGTGTAACAGAGCCGATTGAATTTTCATTCATGTTTACATCTCCACTTCTATACCTTATACATTCAGTATTTACAGGTTTGGCTGGAGCAGTATTATACATATTTAATTCAAGACTTGGTTTTGCATTTGGATTTAATATTATAGATTTAGTTTTAAACTGGAATATGGGTAATAATGTAATTTATATTATACCCGTTGGTGTAGCATTTTTCTTCTTATATTACTTTACATTTAAAACAATCATTCTTAAAAAAGATATAAAAACTCCAGGAAGAAGTGAAGCTATATCTGAAGATATTGATGAAGAATCATTAAAACTATCACACTCAAATTATGGATATATGGCAAAAAAATTATTACAAAATGTTGGTGGAGCAGAAAATATAATAAATGCAGAAAATTGCGTAACAAGAATGCGTTTAGAAATAAAAGATATAAATTTAATAAATGAAAATAATATAAAAAATACAGGAGCAAAAGGTGTAGTAAAGGTAAGTAAAAATAATATACAAATCATAATAGGTACAGAAGTAGTTCATGTTATGAAGGCATTTAATGAACTATTAAGTGAATCAGTAAGTGAGGGAGTGAGATAATATGGGAAATAAAATTGTAATAGTAGGTGGAGGATCTACACATACACCAGGTATAGTGGAGGTACTTAGAAATAGATCAAAAGATTTAAAATTAGAAGAATTAGTACTATATGATACAAATGAAGAAAGAAACAATCTTATTGGAGAATTTACAAAAATTTATTATAGAGATAATAAATCAGATGTTAAAGTTTCTTACACTACAGATATAAGAGAAGCTTTTAAAGATGCTAATTTTTTATATGTTCAAATAAGACCGGGTCTTAATAATCAAAGAGAAATTGATGAAAAGATATGTTTAAAACATAATGTTGTAGGACAAGAAACATGTGGTTTAGGAGGATTCTCTTTTGCATTAAGAGTTATACCTGAAATTTTAAAAATAGTAGAAGTAGCTCAAGAAGTTTGTCCTGATGCTTGGATATTAAATTATACGAATCCAGAAGCAATAATTTCAGAAGCAATATATAAGAAATTCCCTAAGGCTAAGTGCTTATGCATATGTGATATGCCAATAAGCATAGAAGAAACATTAGCAGATTATTTGAATATTCCTTATAAGGATTTAACTTTTAAATACTTTGGTTTAAATCATTTTGGATGGTGGACTAATATTTATGATAAGAACGGAAATGATTTATTACCAGGAATAAGAGAAAAAGTACAATCAGGAGAACTAAAGGGATTAATTCAAACAAACGAAGAAATTATAGGAGATGACTATTGGACTAAGACATTTCAAAATGTAATTAAAGCATTTAAAATGTATCCTCAGTATTTCCCTAATTGTTATTTACAATATTATTATTTTGCAGATGAAATGGTTGAATCAGATAATATCGAATTTACGAGAGGGTCTTATGTATTAAGCACTAGAGAAATTACAGTATTTGAAGAGTGTAAAAAAGTTATAGAATTAGGTACAGCTAAAGATTCAAAATTATTAGGTGGAGTTCATGGAAATTATATAGTAGATATAACTAATGCTATAATACATGATACAAAAGAAAGATTTATAGTAAATATAAAAAATAATGGGGCAATTAATAACTTTAATAGTGATGCAGTAGTAGAAGTACCTTGCTACGTTGGAGCAACAGGAGCAGAACCTGTGACTGTTGGAAATATACCGACATTCCATAAGAGTATGATGGAAATGCAAAAAGGATATGAAAAGTTAACTGTTGAAACAGCACTTACTGGATCTTATGATACTGCTATGGAAGCTATTTTACTTAATAAGACAATACCTTCTTACAGAGTAGGAAAAGCTGTTTTAGATGATTTAATGAAAGCTAACAAAGATTATTGGCCTACACTTAAATAAATAAATTATTAATACATATAAACACTCAGATTCTTGTGAATAGGGGTGTTTATATGTATATATTATAAATATTTAGCATGATTAATAATTGAGGGAAGATTACTATTAAAAAGGAGACTATATTATGTTAAAAATTTTAAAACGAAGTTTAGTAAGCTTAATGACATTATTGACGATTGTATCAACTTTATTTACTTCATTAGTCTATGCAGAAGATCAACCACCTAATCCGACAACAAAAGATGGATATACACTAGATTTTTCAGATGAATTTGATGGTCCAGAGTTGGATAAGACAAAGTGGACAGATTACTATTTACCTAACTGGGCAGAAAATCCAGAAAATGCAAAAGCAAATTATAGATTTGAAGATGGTTCCTTAATAGAGTATATAACAGAAGATCAAAAACCATGGAGTCCTGAACATGATGGAAAAGTTCGTTCATCAGCTATAATGTCATTCGATAAAAATTGGATTCATAATTTTAGTGGTACAACTGAAAATCAAGATAGAGATCCTTGGATAGGATATGCTACTACTTATGGATACTTTGAAATTCGTGCAAAGTTTGCTGACTGTGGAGGTGGGGGTCATCAAGCTTGGTGGATGGTAGGAATGCAAAATGATACTGATGATTGGTTTAATTCAAAAGAAACTGGGGAAATAGATATTATAGAATCATTTTTTAGCAAACCGGATACTTGGAGGATTGCAGCATATGGATGGAATGATCCAAACTTTCAAACAAGTTGGATGATTTCTGAAGAATCTGTACCATCAGGAGATCCAACATCAGAATATCATATATATGCATTAGATTGGTCACCAGGAAGCTTAAAATTCTACTATGATAATGAACTATATAAAGTAATAGATCAATCTCCTAATTATCCTATGGGAACAATATTAAACATATATACAGATGCAGGTTCAGGAGAACATAATGATGTTTGGCCAAAACAATGGGCAATAGATTACTTCCGTGTTTGGAAAAAAGACGGAGGATATGAAGAACCTCTATATCATATAAAAAATAGAGAAACAGGAAAATATTTATACATAGAAGAAGATAAAAATGAAGTTTTATATGGAGATATTAATGAATTTGATACAAATGGGGTATGGAAAAAAGAAGCTGCGGGTGAATATGTTCGCTTAAAAAATGAAAAAACTGAAGAATATTTACATATAGAAAATCAGACAAGTTTTTTAGAACATGGTAAAGTACTTCCGACATATTATAGTGCTCAATGGAAAATGGAAAAAGAAGGTAATTACTTAAGGTTTAATAATAGATGGAAAAATAACATGTATATTCATACTGAGGATGAAAACGGTTTAGTTCAGTATGGGAATGTACCGAACAGTTATTGGAGCAGTCAATGGGAGCTAATCCCTGCAAATTTAGATATTAAATAGATATATTTATTGCAAAAGGATCTAGAACTTTCTAGGTTCTTTTGCAAAAGAGAAAGGGAATATGCTATGAAGATTTTAAATATATTGATATTTTGTATTATTATTTCAACTTTTGCAGGTTGCTCGGAGAATGGGAATATTACTAATGCAGATAGTAGTAGTTTACATAATATAAATTTAAATGAAGAAGAAAAAAAACAATTAGAAAGAGAAAGTCAAATACTATGGACTGTACTAGATAAAGATGGAAATGACAAAGAGATGCTACAAAGTAATAATGAGGATGTAAATAAGATAATAGATATTATAGAAAAACATTGCTTAACTGTAGATAATAGAGACTTTAAGGATTTAGATGTAGAAGACGAATATGATTTATATAGTTATAATTTTATTAAGAAATTAGAAAATGAAAATTATAAAGAATTAGTAAATAATATGTATAAAGATAATAAATTAGTATTGAATCATAAAAATTTAATATGGTATCGTAATTATTTTAATGAAGACATGACTACTTGTAAAGTAACTATTGAACCAGAATTTGTAATTGATAAGGCTAATAAAGATTATCTTGATAAAAATAAAATGAATTTAGACGAAGTTTATCAAGAGAAAAGAGTATATTATGTAGAAAAGTTAGAAAATGAATGGAAAATTGTTAATATAGAAAAAGGTGCTTTGACGAAAAGAAATCAGGCAGGATAAAGCAAAGTCCACTTTTACATAAATAGAAAATATTATGTGAAAGTGGACTTTAAATTTTATTATATTAAAAAATAATTTATTAATTTTAATAGTATATACCTTTTTCAAAGTAATCTTTTATTTCTTCTAAATTATTTGTTTTTCCTAAAGCTAAAATTAATTTTAGTCTTGCTTTGTGACCTGGTAAATCACCACCAAATATACAACCTAGGTTTCTTAAGTCTCTACCTGAACCAAGGTATCCGTAACTATCAAATACTCTACCAGAATTACATCTTGACACTATAACAACTGGAATATTGTTTTCTCTAGCATATTTGACACCCTCATACATTTTTGGAGGTATGTTTCCTCTACCCATAGCTTCGATGACTATACCTTTATATCCATTATCTACAGCTAATTTTAAAAATGTTTCATCCATTCCAACTGCAGACTTGAATAAAGCAACTTTATTTTCTACCTTATCAGTGTCAATTATAGTTCTATTTGTTATTTTCTTATATAAAAGAAATTCATTACAGTCTATAACTCCTAGTGGTCCGCCAGTTACTGATTGGAAGGTATTTAAAGCTAGAGTATCAGTCTTAGTAGCTTCAGAAGCAGCTATAACCTCATTGTTTAAAACAATAAGAACTCCTTTTTTACGGGCACTATCTGATATAGCAGTACAAACTGCACCAGATAAGTTACTTGGACCATCATATCCAAGTTCAGAGCTACTTCTCATAGCCCCTGTAACTATTACAGGCTTTTCATTATCTATAGTTAAATCTAAGAAATAAGCAGTTTCTTCTAAACTATCAGTACCATGAGTTATTACTACACCACAAATATCTTCTCTTTCTAAAAGATTATTTACGTAGTGTTTTAATTCCATCATTCTTTCTGGTGTCATATGAGGTCCTGGTATTTCATCAAAATTTAAAACTTCAACATTAGCAACTTTATCAATATTTGTTACCATAGACATTATTTGTTCACCAGATAAAGTAGGTATTGCTGCACCGACTTTTTCGTCAACTGTCATAGATATAGTACCTCCAGTGAAGACTATAGCTACTTTCTTCTTATTAGTCATAATATCCCACCTCTTAATTAAAAATTTATTTTATACTAAATATAAATTATATCAAAAAGAATAAAACTAATCTATGTTATGGAATGATAAATAAAATCCTTTAATGTAAAAAAATGCAAAAAAAAAGAGCTGGGGAAGCTCTTCTTTTTTGTTTAAGATGATTTCCGTTATCATCTTAAACTAATGGATATAAAGTATATCCGTTCAAAAGGGGTATTGGGAATAGAGATTTTAATTAAGGTTATCAGGGGGATAACCATGTATTAATAATAACAATATTCGACAAGAAAATCAATAGTTTTTACAAAAAAATTGTCATAAATATGTTAAATCTATGTTAAATTTGAAAAAATCAAAGTAAGCTTATATTTATTAAAAAAATATAAAAAAATAACCTACTTCTTTTCCGATCTGAAGTAGGTGTCAAATGAATATAAAAGTATTCATTTAAAAGGGGTATTGGGAATAGAGATTTTACTAAGGTTATCAGGGGGATAACCATGTATTAATAATAACAATCTTCGACAATAAAATCAATAGTTTTACAAAAAAACTTTAAAAACTTTTCGACAAATTGAAAGCTAAGAAAAATATTAAAAAACTAGGCTTTTAATGGTATAATAAGAAGATATGAATAAATCCAATAAAAATAGATATTAGCTTAAAAACATTGGAATACTAACAATGAGAAAATTTTATTTAACCTGATAATTAATTTATGAAATTGTCAAAACTAAATAAAAGGCTAAAGGTAATATATTAATGAAAGAAAGTTGGTGTATTATATGGAAATATATTTAGATAACAGTGCTACAACTAAACCATATAAAGAAGTTGTAGATAAAATGGTTTATGCCCTTACTACTGATTATGCAAATCCGTCTTCATTACATAGAAAAGGTATAGAAGTAGAGAAAAATATAAAAGCAATAAGACAAGATATCGCTAGAACTATAGGTGCAAAGGATAAGGAAATATACTTTACATCAGGTGGTACAGAATCTAATAACGCTATAATAAGAGGAGTTGCTAATTTATATAAAAAGAGAAAGAACCATATAATATCAACAGAAATTGAACATCCATCTGTTTTAAATACTTTAAAAGATTTAGAAGAAGATGGGTTTGAAGTTACATATTTAAAGGTTGATAAAGAAGGAAAAATAAATATAGATGATTTAAAAAATGCTATAAAGTCAAGTACAATATTAATAACTATAATGCATGTAAATAATGAAATAGGAAGTATACAGCCAATAGAAGCTATAGGGAAGTACTTAAAATCATTAAGTGATAAAATTTATTTACATGTTGATGCAGTTCAATCTTATTCTAAGATAAACTTTAAGCCATCTAGATATAATATAGATTTTATGAGCGTTAGTGGTCATAAATTACATGGTCCTAAAGGAATAGGATTTATGTATATTAAAGAAAGTAATAGACTAAAACCAATACTTACAGGTGGAGGACAAGAAATAGGAATAAGATCAGGTACAGAGAATGTTCCTGGTATATATGGAATAGGTGAAGCTGTAAGAATTTTAAATAAGGACCTAAATCAAACAATAGATAAAATTAAAGAACTTAAAAATTTATTAAAAGAAGAAATTATAAAAAATATAGATGACATAAAAGTAAACTCTCCTGAAGATGGAGTTTGTCATATATTAAATATATCCTTTAAAGATGTAAGAGGAGAAGTTTTACTTCATTATTTAGAGCAAAAAGGTGTTTATGTATCAACAGGTTCAGCATGTTCATCTAAGAAAAAAGGAAGTCATGTATTAAATGCAATAGGACTTACTGCAAATGAAATAGAAGGTGCAATAAGATTTAGTTTATCAGACTTAAATACAAAAGATGAAATATTAGAAGTTGTAAATATATTAAAAGAATCGGTAAGTGATTTAAGAATGATTATAAGAAGACGATAATTATTAATAAATTTGAATTATTAATTATAAATAAAGAAAACCTATAATAATAGGTGAAGACATAAAAATTTATCTAAGAGGTGACAAATTTGTATAATATACTAATAGTTAAGTACGGAGAAATAGGTGTAAAAGGAAAAAATAGATACCTATTCGAAAATAAGCTTGTTAAAAATGTAAAGAATATGCTTAAGCCACTAGGGAAATTTGATGTATATAAGGAATACGGAAGAATATACGTTAATTTAGAAGATTATGATTATGAAGAAGTAGCAGAAGAAGTAAGAAAAGTTTTTGGAATTGTTGGAGTTTGTCCTGCTATAAGAGCTGAAAAAGATTACGATAAATTAAAAGAATTAGCACTTCAAGTTCTAGAAGAAAAGATAGAATCAGGAGCAAAGACTTTTAAAGTAGAATCAAAAAGAGGAGATAAAGATTTTAAATTTACTTCTCAAGAAATGAGTATAGATATAGCAGGATACTTAGTATCAAAAGTTCATGATAGAATAGGTGTAGATATAAGAAATCCAGAGACTAAGATAATATGTGAATATAGACAAAATCATGTAATGGTATATAGTGATACAGTGCCAGGATATGGTGGATTACCATTAGGTACTAATGGTAGAGCAATGTCACTTTTATCAGGTGGTATAGATTCTCCAGTTGCATCTTGGATGGTTGCAAAGAGAGGTATGGAAATAGAAGCAATACACTTCCATACATATCCGTTTACTAGTGAAAAATCACAAGAGAAGGTAAGAGATTTAGCAAGAATATTATCTAAATACTGTGGAAGGCTTAGACTTCACAAAGTAAATATACTAGAAATACAAAAAGCTATTGGTATGAATTGTAATGATGAAGAAATGACAATCATATCAAGAAGATTTATGATGCAAATAGCACAAAGAGTAGCAGAGAGTAGAAGATGTGATGCTTTAGTTACAGGTGAAAGTATAGGACAAGTTGCTTCTCAAACAATACAAGGTTTAACTTGTACTAATGCTTCAGTAACTATGCCAGTATTTAGACCATTAATAGCAATGGACAAAACTGAAATAATAGATATAGCTCAAAAAATAGGTACATTTGAAACATCTATATTACCAGAAGAAGATTGTTGTAGTGTATTTGCTCCTAAAAAGCCAGTTACTAAGCCTAGACTTGAAAGAATAGAGAAGTCAGAGTCGAAATTAGATGTAGAAAAATTAATACAAGATGCTATAGATAATATAGAAGTAGAAGATATAGAATTTTAATAAAAAAGGGTTTTTAGCTTTATAGCTAAAGGCTCTTTTTGCCATTTAAGGATATTGATATTTTGTAACGAAAGCAATTTAAAATACATATAATACTAATGTAAAAAAATTAAAGGGGATGTCTTATATGACAAGAAAGGAATTAAAATTTAGAGCAAAACAACAATTAAAAGGTAATTGGTGGACTGCAATAGGAGTAATATTAATCATTGCTATTATTGAAGGTTTATTAGGATTCTTAGGTACTAAATATGAGGAAAGTGTATGGTATCCAACAATAATCGGAATAGTAACATTTTTAATTGTAACACCATTAGTTTTAGGTAAAACTATATTCTTTTTAAAATTATCTAAATCTGAAGAGGGAAGATGTTCAGATGTATTTTTAGGATATAAGAATTATTTGAAGGTAATTGGAGTATCAATTTTAAGTGAAATAATTATATGTATAGGATTTATTGTATTTATAATACCAGGAATTATTTTATCTCTTATGTATTCACAAGTTTATTATATATTAGCTGAAAACCCTGATATAGGCATAGTAGAATGTCTAAAGAAAAGTAGAGTGATGATGCAAGGTCAAAAATGGAATTACTTTGTATTGATGTTAAGCTTTATATTATGGGGAATATTAACAGCTATTACAGCTGGAATAGCTGGTTTATATGTAATACCATATTACGAAGCTACATTTACTAATTTCTATTTAGATATAAATGATAAAAAGGAATTAGCATAATATATAAAAATAAAAGATCAGCTTATGCTGATCTTTTATTAAATATTTCTACATCGTATTTAGACATTATATCTATTGCTCTATCTATATCTTCTTGAGTTCCGTCCTCAATTTCTTTTAATTCATAATCTAAGCCCATGTTCTCCCATTTATGAACACCCATAGTATGATATGGAAGTATTTCAAATCTATCTACGTTATTTAAAGTGCTTACAAATTGAGCTAACTTTTCTAAGTTTTCAACATCATCAGTTACACCAGGTACTAATACGTGTCTTATCCAAACTGGTATATTCATATCGCTTAAATGTTTAGCTAATTTTAATGTTTTTTCAATTCCAACACCAGTTAAAGCTTTAGACTTTTCTTCAACCATATGCTTTATATCTAGAAGTACTAAGTCTGTATTTTCAAGAACTGGAGCTATAGTATCTATATTTACAAAACCTGAAGTGTCTAAGCATGTATGGATTTTGTTCTTTTTAGCTTTAGCAAATAATTCTGCTAAGAACTCTGGTTGTAATGTAGCTTCTCCGCCAGATACAGTTATACCTCCACCAGATGCTCTCATATATGAAGAATATTTAAGTGCTTGTGATATTATTTGATCTGTTGTATATTCAGTTCCGCTTTTAGTATCCCATGTATCTCTATTATGGCAGTATTTACATCTTAATGGGCATCCTTGCATAAATACTATAAATCTTATTCCTGGACCATCTACTGTACCAAATGTTTCTATTGAATGAACTCTTCCTTTTATCATCTTATTCACCTCATAAGTATATATTTAATCTTAATATTTTTATAATTTGTTAGGTTATAGCTTTATTTATTATTGAATACATATAAATTTAATAGTTGGTTACAATATATTGTATACAAAGTAACTATAAATAAATTATATGATATTTATTAAACAAAGTCTATAAATTATCTTAAATTTATTGTATTGTATTATATTACATTAATACCCATAAAAAGGTACCTAAAACTATTTTTATTATATTTTATAAGAATTTACAGAATATTATAAATTGGAATATAAGTAATAGAGTATATATATATAAAAAGAGTACAGGTGGATGAATCCTGTACTCTTTTAAGACGTAAGTTTTAAATATTATTGGATGATTGTAATATTTAAATTTTAGTTTTTTATTTAAAAATTAGTATAGTTTATTTAAATTAGTATAGTTATTTGATGTTATAAATTAAGCCATTTTTCCGTGGAATGTTCTGTTTATAACGTCTAATTGTTGTTCTCTAGTTAATTTTATGAAGTTAACAGCGTATCCTGAAACTCTTATTGTTAATTGTGGATACTCTTCTGGATGTTCCATAGCATCTTCTAAAGTAGCTCTATCAAATACGTTAACGTTTAAGTGATGAGCTCCATCTGCAAAGTATCCGTCCATCATTGCTGATAGGTTAGTTATTCTTTCATTCATATCTTTTCCTAAAGCACCTGGTACTATAGAGAAAGTATTAGATATACCGTCTTGAGAATGCTCGTATGGTAATTTAGCAACTGATGCTAATGAAGCTAAAGCTCCGTTAGTATCTCTTCCGTGCATTGGGTTAGCTCCTGGAGCAAATGGTTCACCAGCTCTTCTTCCGTCAGGAGTGTTACCAGTCTTCTTACCGTAAACAACGTTTGAAGTTATAGTAAGAACAGATTGAGTATGAACAGAATCTCTGTAAGTTTTGTTCTTTCTTATTTTGTTCATCATAGATTCAACTAAGTATACAGCTATTTCATCAGCTCTATCATCGTTGTTTCCGTATTTTGGATAGTCTCCTTCTATTTCGAAGTCAACAGCTATTCCTTGCTCGTTTCTTATAGTTTTAACTTTAGCATATTTTATAGCTGATAATGAGTCAGCACAAACTGAAAGTCCTGCTATACCACAAGCCATAGTTCTGAATACATCTCTATCATGTAAAGCCATTTCTAATGCTTCATAAGAGTACTTATCATGCATGTAGTGGATTACGTTTAATGTATTTACATAAAGGTTAGCTAACCAATCAGTGAATGGTTCGAATCTAGTCATAACTTCATCATAGTCTAAGTATTCAGAAGTTATTGGTTCAAATCTTGGTCCAACTTGAACTAATGATTTTTCATCAACTCCACCGTTTATTGCGTATAATAATGTCTTAGCTAAGTTAACTCTAGCTCCGAAGAACTGCATTTGCTTACCTATTCTCATTGCAGATACACAACAAGCTATACCGTAGTCATCTCCCCAGTATGGTCTCATTAAATCATCGTTTTCGTATTGAACTGAACTTGTATCTATAGATACTTTAGAACAGAAGTCTTTAAATCCTTGAGGGAATTTAGTTGACCATAATACTGTTAAGTTTGGTTCTGGAGATGGTCCAAGAGTGTAAAGAGTATTTAAAACTCTGAATGAGTTCTTAGTTACTAATGGTCTACCATCAACACCTATACCACCGATTGATTCAGTTACCCAAGTTGGATCTCCTGAGAATAAATCGTTGTAATCTGGAGTTCTTAAGAACTTAACCATTCTTAATTTCATTACGAAGTGGTCCATTAATTCTTGAACTTCTTCTTCAGTTATAGTTCCGTTAGCTAAATCTCTTTCGAAGTATATATCTAAGAAAGTAGAAGTTCTACCTATAGACATAGCAGCTCCGTTTTGATCTTTTATAGCAGCTAAGTAAGCGAAGTATAACCATTGAACAGCTTCTTTAGAGTTAGTAGCAGGTCCAGATATATCAAATCCGTAAGAATTTGCCATTCTCTTTAAAGCTTCTAAAGCTCTTATTTGTTCAGATATTTCTTCTCTTAATCTTATAGTATGCTCATCCATGCAAGAAACTTCTAAAGAATCTTTTTGAGCCATTTTATCTTCTATTAATCTATCAACACCGTAAAGTGCAACTCTTCTGTAGTCTCCTATGATTCTACCTCTTCCGTAAGCATCTGGAAGTCCTGTTATTATACCAGATCTTCTTGCAGCTCTCATTTCAGAAGTGTAAGCATCGAATACACCTTGGTTGTGAGTTTTTCTGTATTTAGTGAATATTTCGCTTATTTCTGGATCGCATTCGAATCCGTAAGCCTTACAAGAAGTTTCAACCATTCTTATACCACCATAAGGCATAACAGCTCTTTTTAAAGGTGCGTCAGTTTGGAATCCAACAACTGTTTCTAATTCTTTATCTAAGTATCCTGGAGCGTAAGCATCTATTCCAGAAACTGTTTTAGTATCAACATCTAGAGTTCCGCCATTGTCTCTTTCTTGTTTGAAAAGAACCATAGCTTTTTCCCATAATTTTTTAGTGTTTTCTGTAGCTCCAGCTAAGAAAGAATCATCTCCCTCATATGGAGTGTAGTTATCTTGGATGAACCCTCTAACATCTATTTCTTTAGTCCATCTACCAGTTTTAAAGCCTTCCCATGCATTCATTGTCATAGTGAAATCCTCCTTGTTTAAGATCAGGTATAATTTTGAACTTAAAATAAGTTTTATTATATAAATTTTATCTAGCTAGATTTATTTTTAACAATTAGATAATACCATATATTTAGTATTTTGTATACAAAATTTATAAGTAATTTTGTATTTATATTTAATTAAAAAGTATAAGGTCTATACCTGTATTTTTTATTATTAATTTCTATGTTATATAGATACCCCTATTTTTTGGTATTAAACAAAAAATATTATAATATTTAGAAAATATAAAAAAATTTTTTGAAAATACATTAACTATATAAATATTAATTTGGCATATATTGGACAAAACTGAATAACTATTAAATATGAGGGGAGGGGATTTTGTGTTAATAACAATAGTTCTATTTTTAATAGGATTTGTATTAATAACTAAAGGTGCAGATATTTTTATAAATTGTACAGTAGAAATAGGGAAGAAAACTCATATATCAGAACTTGTATTAGGAGCTACTATAGTTAGTTTTGCGACAACACTTCCAGAGCTTACAGTATCATTATGTGCTTCTATAAATAATCAAACTACTATGAGTCTAGGAAATGCAGTTGGATCTATAATATGTAACACAGGTTTAATATTAGGACTAGTTGCGCTTATAAGTCCATTTAAAGTTGAAAGAAAAATGTTTATATCAAAATCTACATTATTATTAATTTCAATTTTAGCATTAATTATATCTGGTCTAGATGGAGGTATAAGTGGAATAGATTCTATAGTACTTTTAGCAATCTTAGCTATATTTATGTATAACAACTATAAGAGTGTTGTATCTAGACCGGTAAGAAGTGATAATATCAGTAGTTCATCAGCTAACGCAAATGGATTTAAAAAAGGAGAATTAGCCAAAACAATAATATTGTTCTTACTAGGATTAGCTATGATGGTAATAGGATCAAGATTATTAGTAGATAATGGATCAGATATAGCTAAGATGATAGGCATACCAGAAGGGATTATAAGTTTAACTATAATAGCTCTTGGAACATCTTTACCAGAATTGGTATCATCACTAACAGCAATAAAAAAGAAACATCATGCTATTTCTGTTGGTAATGTACTTGGAGCTAATATACTTAATATAACATCAGTTATATCTTTATCATCAGTGGTAAATGATATACCTATATTATCTCAAAACTCATCAATAGATTATCCTTTTATGATAGCTTTAGTTTTAATGCTTATACTTCCTACAATTAAAAATAACAAAATATATAGGTTACAAGGATTGATGTTATTACTAATTTATGGATCATATATAGTTACTTTATACTTCATGTACATGGCATAATTTAAATTAATAAAAGTAAAATATTACATATTTAAATTATAAGGTTCCTCAAATTGTACATAATACATATATAAAGAGGTAAAATACTAATTGCATATTAACTGAAATAAATATATAATGGATAGGTTAATATAAATTGATTACGGAAAGGAAACAATATATGAATATAACTAAATTTGAAGATTTACCAATTAGCGACAGTATAAAAAGAGCAATAGCAGATATGGGGTTTGAGGAGCCATCACCAATACAATCACAATCAATACCTGTAATATTATCAGGGAAAGATGTTATAGGGCAAGCGCAAACTGGAACGGGAAAAACAGCTGCGTTTAGTATACCTGTATTAGAAACTGTTGATCCTGAAGATAAAAGCTTACAAGCAGTAGTGCTTTGTCCAACAAGAGAACTTGCAATTCAGGTATCGAAAGAAATAAAAAAATTATCTAAGTACATGCACGGAATAAAATCATTACCAGTTTATGGTGGACAACCAATAGATAGACAAATAAAATCATTAAAAGGTGGAGTACAAATAGTAATAGGAACTCCAGGACGTGTAATAGATCATATAAACAGAAAAACATTAAAAATGGACAATGTTAAAATGCTTATATTAGATGAAGCTGATGAAATGTTAGATATGGGATTCAGAGAAGATATAGAAATGATATTAAATAAAACTCCTGAAAATAGACAAACTACTTTCTTCTCAGCTACTATGCCAAAGGGAATATTAGATTTAACTAGAAAATATCAAAATGACCCAGAACATATAAGAATAGTAAGAAAAGAAATAACTGTACCAAATATATCTCAATACTATATAGAAACTAGAAACTCTAATAAATTAGAAGTTTTATGTAGATTAATAGATGTATATAACCCTAAATTATCAGTTGTATTTACTAATACAAAAAGAGGTGCTGATGAATTAGTAAGTGAGTTACAAGCTAGAGGATACTTTGCAGATGCTCTACATGGGGACTTAAAGCAAACTCAAAGAGATATAGTAATGGATAAGTTTAGACAAGGAACTATAGATATATTAGTTGCTACAGACGTTGCAGCTAGAGGTATAGATGTAGATGATGTTGAAGCGGTATTTAACTATGATTTACCACAAGATGAAGAATACTATGTACACAGAATAGGTAGAACTGGTCGTGCTGGTAGAACAGGAGTATCTTTCAGTTTCGTATTTGGAAAAGAAATGAGAAAAATGAGAGATATAGAAAGATATACTAAAGCTAAATTAGTTAAGCATAGTATACCATCTGTAGCAGATGTTGAAGAAAAGAAAGTAAGTGCATTCTTCCATAAAGTTAAAGGTGTAATGGATGAAGGTAACTTAACTAAGCAATTACAATGGTTAGAAGGATTCTGTAATGAGTCTGAAGTTGAAATAATAGATGTAGCAGCAGCTTTAGTTAAATTAGCTTTAGGTGATGAAGAAAAACAAGAAATAATAGAAGAACCATCAAGAGATAGAAATAGAGATAGAAGAGACCGTAAAGGTGGAGACACTGGTGCTAAAGAAGGTATGGTTAGACTATTTATAAATGTTGGTAGAAGCCAAAGAGTTCAAGCTAAAGATATATTAGGTGCTATAGCTGGTGAAGCTGGAATATCTGGTAAATTAATAGGAACTATAGATATATATGATAAATATACTTTCGTTGAAGTACCAAAGCAAAATGTTAAAAAGGTATTAGAAAGCGTTAAAGATATAAAAATAAAAGGAAATAAAGTTAATATAGAAAAAGCAAACTCTAGAAGAAAGAAGTAATTTTTTAGAGTTAGTATTTAAGAGGTGTAAATATAAATTATATTTACGCCTTTTTTATTAATAACACTGAAAATTTGTATTTAAGAAAGAATATAAAATAAAAATAATGTATACTTAAAACTAAAATGATATGACAGGAGGTTTTGCATGAAGGTTTTTAGTACAGGTTGTACATTAGATTGTTTTGATGCTTGTAGAATGAATGTTTATGTGGATGAAGGAAAAGTTGTTAAAATAGAAGGTGATAAAAATCATCCTTTTACTAAAGGGTTTATTTGTAATAAAGGGAGAGCTCATTTAGATAGATTAAATCATCCAAATAGAATTTATAATCCGCTATTAAAAGTGGATGGAAACTGGAAGGAAATTAGCTTTGAAGAAGCTATAAAAATAATGTCTGACAAGTTAAATTTTTATAAGGATAATTATGGATCAAAATCAGTTTTATATTATGAGCAGTATGGAAATGGATCACTATTAAAATCAATTGGTGATATATTTTTTAATTTTTATGGTGGAGTTACTAAGCAAAAGGGAGGACCCTGTTGGAGTGCAGGTATTAAAGCTCAAGAGTATGATTTTGGAAATGTTAAAAGCCATAGTCTTGAAGATATGAAAAATAGCAAGAATATATTTATATGGGGAAAAAATCCTGCGTATACAACTATTCATACTATGCAAATATTACAACAAGCTAAATCAAATGGGAGTAGGGTAATTGTTATAGATCCAATTAAAACGCATACAGCCAATATAGCTGATTATCATATTCAATTAAATCCAGGAACTGATGGAGCATTAGCTATGGCTATTGCTAAAATTATCATAGAAGATAATCTTGTGGATAAAGATTATATAGATTCATGTGTATTAGGTTATGAAGAGTATAAATCATATTTAAATACACTAGAATTAAATTACTTATCCACAGAATGCGGGGTAGATTTAGATATTATAAATGAGTTAGCTAAAATCTATAGTGAAAAATATAGCTCTATTTGGTTAGGATATGGACTTCAAAAATATAAAAATGGAGGAAATACAATTAGAGCAATTGATGCATTGGGAGCCATTACAGGACAAATTGGACATATAGGTGGAGGTATTAATTATGCTAACAAATTATATCCAAGTGTATTAAAAACTGATCCATACGATAGTAACAGTTATGCACAAAATAGAGAGGTATATGTGCACAATTTGAGTGAATTTATTGACAATTCATATAGAGATATGGTGGATAATGTGAATAACGCTTTCATAAAGATGGCTGTAATTGTAAAAAGTAATTTGCTAAATCAGTTGCCTAATCTAAATAAATTAGAAAAGTCATTTGAGTCTATTGATTTCAAGGTTTGTTTTGATATATTTATGACTGATACAGCTCAAAAATGCGATTTATTTATTCCTTGTTCAAGTACTCTTGAAAGTGAAGATTTACTGTTTAGCTCTATGTGTAATCCTTATATAACTTACAATGAAAAGGTGATAGAACCAAGTAATAAACTTATGGATGAGTATTATTTCTTTAGAGAATTAGCTAAATATATGAATATAAAAGAGTATCCACAAGTATCTAAAAAGGAGTATTTAAATAAAGTTATAGAACCTCTAAAATCTGTGGATAAAGAAATAAATCTTGATAGAATAAAAAATGATTATATAACTGTATATAAGGATATTCCATGGAAAGATAAGAAGTTTGATACTATATCAGGAAAATATGAATTATATTCAGAAAAGATACAAGATTTGGGGTTAACACCTATTCCAACATATATTCCGCCAGAAAATTTAGAGGGTAAGAAATTACGATTAATAACAACTCACCATAAAGATACTTTATTTAGTCAACATTATATGGATAAAAAAGGAATTTCTAAGGCATATATTAATAAAAATATGGCAATAATTAGGAATATAGCCGATGATGAGATTGTTTGCCTTCAATCCAGGAATGGTAAAATTAATGTACAAATAAAAATTAATGACAATATAGGTGATAATACTATTTTAATGTATGTAGGTTGGTGGAAAAAACATGGCAACCCTAATTTTGTTACAAATATCGGTGTATCAGATTTAGGAGGACAAGTAACATATAATGAAACTTTAGTAGACATAATAAAACAAAACTAGTTAAAATTCATTGAAGGATAAAAAATTAATCTAATAGAATTGATTATCATTGGAGTTTTGATTATTTACTTTAAGATGAATTTTAATTAGGGGGGACAAATAATGGTAAAATATTCTTTGAATAATAAAAACTTGCTAGTTAAATTTGAGATGACAGAATTAGATCATCATATAGCAGGTGCTATAAGAGAAGAAATTGATGATATTTTAATGACAAGATCAGTTAAAAATATAGTTTTTGATTTTGAAAATATTAACTTCATGGATTCTTCAGGAATAGGTGTGATAATAGGTAGATATAAAAAAATATCAAGTGAAAAAGGTACTGTATCAGTTATAAACATAAGTCCTAGAGTAAAAAAGGTTTTTGATTTATCAGGAATGAACAAAATTATAAAAGTTTGCAGTACATATGAAGAAGCATTAAGTTCTTTGTAAGGGGGAAATGTTTATGAGTAATATTATGGAAGTTAAGTTTTCTGCTAAATCTGAAAATGAAAGTTTAGCTAGAGTTATAGCAGCATCTTTTGCAGCAAAGTTAGATCCTACTTTAGACGAAATAGCGGACATAAAGACAGCTGTATCAGAAGCTGTAACAAATGCTATCATACATGGTTATGATGAAGATGAGTCCAAGTTTGTATATTTAAAATGTAAATTAGAAGGCAATAAGATAGAGATTATAGTTGAAGATAAAGGGAATGGAATAGAAGATGTAGATTTGGCTATGCAACCGTTATATACGTCAAAGCCAGAGCTTGAGAGATCAGGAATGGGATTTTCTGTTATGGAAAGCTTTATGGATGATGTAAAGGTAAGTTCTATAAAAAATGAAGGTACAAAAGTTATTATGCTAAAAAATATAAACTTACCTAAATAAAATCCAAAAAGAATAGAGGTTTTATTATGGGGATAACTGCAAATAAAGAAGAAAAAAAGAAATTACTCAGCCATGAAGAGACGTTAGATTTAATAAAAAAGGTTCAAAATGAAAATGATGAAGAAGCCAAAGAAATTTTAATAAAAAATAATTTAGGATTAGTTAGAAGTGTAATATCTAAGTTTTCTAATATAGGATATGATAGAGATGATTTATTCCAATTAGGCTCAATAGGCCTTATTAAATCTATATATAAATTTGATCCTAAATTTAATGTGAAATTTTCTACATATGCTGTTCCAATGATATTAGGAGAGATAAAAAGATATCTAAGAGATGACGGGATGGTTAAAGTTTCTAGATCATTAAAGCAAACAGCTATAAAAGCAAAATCACAAAAAGAAATTTTAACTAAAAAATTAGGAAGAGAGCCTACTGTAGATGAAATAGCTAAGGAACTAGATGTTGAAAAAGAAGATTTAGTAATGGCTATGGAAGCAAACTTTTCAGTTGAATATTTACATGGAGTAATTCATGAAGAAGAAGGATCTCCAATATGTTTAATTGATAAAATAAGCTTAAAGGGTGAGAATGAAGAAGAGAAGTTAATTGATAATTTACTTCTTAAGCAAGTTCTTAATAAGCTAGAAAAAAGAGAGAGACAAATTATTGTTCTTAGATATTTTGAAGATAAAACACAAAGTGAAATAGGAGATATATTAAATATATCTCAAGTTCAAGTTTCTAGAATAGAGAAAAAAGTACTGTCGAAATTAAAATCTTATATTAGTTAATAAAAATTAATATTAAATACAAAAATAAACCTTTTAATAGTTATTTATGATTAGTGCAATACTAATAATTAGCTATATAAAAATAAGGTTTATTTTTTTTTATATAACAAATAATAGAAATAAAGGGAGGGTGCAAACTATGGATTATATTTACTTAATACCTAAAAAGTTAAAACCTTTTCATTCAAATACAAAGAATATATATATTAAAGATATTTATGAAGTTTATCCTAAAAATAAAGATGCAACAATAAATGAGATATGTATAAGAGAGTATAAAGATAATGACTTAAAATATGATGTTATACATTTAGGTGAAATTATAGAAAGGATAAATGAAAATCTACCAATGGTAAGTATAAACTTTTTGAAATGTGATGATATAGTTATCTTTTTTGACAAATTTAAAAAAGATAGAACTAAATACATAAGAGTAGTAATAGTATCAATAATAGTATTTATGGGGTCTATTATGGGAATTATGAATTTTCATGCAGATGTAAATATGTATTCATCTCAATATAAAATGGTAGAAGTATTAACTAAAGATGCTAAAAAATATTTGCCATACTTTCAAATTCCATACTCAATAGGAATTGGTATAGGTGTGGCTATGTTTTTTAATAAATTTATTCCCAATTATTCAAAATACGAGCCTAGTCCTATGGAGTTGAAGATGGTTTCTTTGAACAAGGAAATAGAAAATCAATTAAGAGGTAAGGAAGAATAATGTGAAATTTTTTTTAGTGGTTTATGGAATATCATCGGGAATAATCGTTGGAGCTGGAGTAATATCAATACTTATTTTAATAGGTATTGTACCTAGAATGTCTCATGTTACAAATACAAAACAGTTTATAAGCGTATATGAAAATTTATTAGTAATAGGTACATTCATAGGTAGCATACTATCACTTCATAATTTAGGAATACATCAAGGTAGGGTAATAACTATAATTTCAGGATTATCTTATGGTGTATTTTTAGGTTTTTTAAGTTCTGGATTAACTGAGGTAATATATTATATTCCCGTTATATCAAGACGCTTAAAACTACCAAAGAATTATTTAAAATATGTAGTAATATCCTTGATGATAGGCAAAGTAATAGGATCTCTTTTAGGATGGGCAATAATATAAGGAGGTAGTAATTATGGGAAAAAAAGATGATTATAATAAATATGTCGATGAGATAAGTCCTAAACCTACGTATATAAAAAATTATATTCTTGCATTTATAATAGGTGGATTAATTTGTATGGTAGGACAAGGAATTAATGATTTTTTTAGTAATGTTGTAAATTTGGACAAACTAGCTGCATCTTCAGCAACATCGATAACATTAGTCTTTCTAGGATCTTTTCTTACTGGTCTAGGTGTTTATGATTTACTTGGAAAGAGGGCAGGAGCCGGGTCAATTATACCTATAACTGGATTTGCAAACTCTATAGTATCTCCAGCTATGGAATTTAAGAGAGAGGGATATGTATTAGGTGTTGGAGCAAATATGTTTAAAATTGCAGGCCCTGTATTAGTTTATGGAATAGGTTCTTCTATATTATTTGGATTTGTTTATTATTTAGTTAAAATGTTTATTTAATTTATTCAGTGGTAAGGAGTGAGACAATGAAGAATAAAAGAATTGGAAAGAGAACAGTAGAATTGCAACATAAACCAGCTATAATTAGTACCGCATCAATAGTTGGACCTAAAGAAGCTAAAGGTCCACTTAGAGATTATTTTGATAAAATTTTAGATGATGATTTAGATGGTGAAAAAACTTGGGAATTAGCAGAATGCAAGATGATGAAAGACACTATAGAATTAGCTGTAAAAAAATCAGATAAAGGTATGAAGGAAATAAATTATCTTATAGGTGGAGATTTAATTAATCAGATATGGCCATTTTCTTTTGCAGCAAGAGATTTAGACGTACCTTTTATTGGAGTTTATGGAGCATGTTCTACTATGGCTCAAAGTATGTGTCTTGGAGCTATGTTAATAGATGGAGGTTTTGCTCAAAATATATTAGCAGGAACTTGTAGTCATTACTGTACAGCTGAAAGACAATTTAGATATCCATTAGAGTTAGGAACTCAAAAACCTATGACTGCTCAATGGACAGTTACTGGAGCTGGATGTGTACTATTATCTGATCATGGTGATGCTCCTAAGATTAAATATGTAACAATAGGTAAAATTATAGATAAGGGAATAAAAGATGGAAATAATATGGGCGCAGCTATGGCTCCAGCAGCTGTAGATACAATATTAGCATATTTTAATGATACAAATGATGATCCAAATAGTTTTGATTTAATTGCAACAGGTGATTTAGGAACAGTAGGTAAGACTATAACTTTAGACTTACTAAAAGATAAAAACCTAGATATATCAAAAGTATATACAGATTGTGGATTAGAAATATTTAATTTAAAAGAACAAGATGTTCACTGTGGAGGAAGTGGATGTGGATGTTCAGCAGCAGTATTTTCTGGATATATCTATGATAAGTTAAAAAAGAAAGAATTCAATAAAGTAATGCTAGTATCAACTGGAGCTATGTTATCACCAAATAGTACATTGCAAAAGCAAACTATACCTTGTATAGCAAATGCAGTTGTAATAGTTAATGAATAGGAGGTGATTTTCTTGATAATGGATTATATTAAGGTATTCCTTGTTGGAGGAACAATTTGTTTAATAGCTCAGATAATGATGGACTATTTTAAAATGCAGACACCTTATGTAATGGTAACTTATGTAACTAGTGGAGTTATATTAACATTCTTAGGTATATATGAACCTATAGTTGATTTTGGAGGTGCTGGAGCTACAGTTCCTTTAATAGGATTTGGTTATTCATTGGCAAAAGGTGTTATAAAAGGCATAGGAGAAAATGGACTTTTAGGAGTCTTTACAGGTGGAACAATAGCTACTGCAGGTGGTATAGCTGCTGCTATCTTCTTTGGTTATAGTATGGCTGTAATTTTTAATCCAAAGGCTAAGCCATAAAATTTAAATTATATTTAAATAATCAAAAAGCGATAAACTAAATTTAGTCTATCGCTTTTATCATTATATCTAATATTTATAAGTTTTCTATTGAGCTGGAGGTATAGGTTCTGTTCCACCGTTATCAGTAGCACCATTACCAGTGCCGTTGTTTGTACCAGCGTCAGTACCGCCAGTAGTACCATTACCAGCACCATTATTTGTTCCATTATCAGTAGTACCATTACCAGTACCAGTACCGTTGTTTGCACCAGTATCTGTATTAGTATCAGATGGAGGTGTAGTTGTTCCACCTTCATTATCTGGAGGATCAGAAGTTGTGTCATCAGTATTATCTGGTTCTTCTTCTACATATTCATCTTGTGTATTTGTCTGAGTTTGGTAAGAGCTTACTCTTCTAGGAGAAGTTCCATTTATAAATGCAGCTCTTGCACCACCTGAAGATGTTCCTCCATCTATTAAGTTTATATTTGAGAAATAGATGTTAGAAGGTACTGTAAAGCTTGCTTTTGTAAGCCCAGAATGAACTTTCTTCATAACTGCAGACCATAATCTAGCAGCTGTACCACTACTTCCATCAACACCTCTACGTGCTATTGTTTCACCAGTATTAGGGTCTTTTGTACCAGCATCATCACCTATATAAGTTGATGCAACGTAATATGGAGTATATCCGACAAACCAAGCATCTAACTTACCGTTAGTAGTACCTGTTTTACCAGCAACCTCGATACCTCCACCGATAGCAGCTGAACCACCGATACCTTCAGTTATAACAGATTTTAGCATATCAGTTATAACGTAAGCCACATCCTCAGATACAACTTTGTGTTCATCTGGAGTAGCTTTTACTAATAATTGTCCATCGTAAGTTGTTATAGTTGTAAATATAGTTGGCTCTATATATACACCGCTATTAGCAAGTGTACCATATGCAGAAGCCATCTCTAGTGGAGATACACCGTATGTCATACCACCTAATGTTAAGGCAGGGAAACGTCTATCTCCTTCATTTATATCACCAGTTTTACTATCTTTTAAAGTTGTAATTCCAAAGTTCTTTAAATAATCAAGCATTATATCTACACATTCTTCGTAACTATCGCCTAGCATTTCAGCTGTTTTAATAGCGATTGTATTTGAAGAATAAGCAAGAGCTTTACGAAGTGTCATATATCCGCTTCCTGCAGTTGTAGTAGCTGGATTCCATTTGTTATTTTGGCTAAATTTATATCCACCTCTAGCATCACTTAGTGAGTCTGCTTGGGTAATTTCTAAAGTATCTATAGCTGGAGTATAAACTGATAGTGGTTTTATAGTAGAACCAGGTTGCTGAGCGGTTGTAGCTCTATTAAGAGTTTTTCTTCCTTTTATGTTTCTACCACCAACTAAAGCTTTAATTTGTCCAGTTTTATAGTCTAATATAACCATTGCAGATTGAGGTTGAGGTATACCATTTATATATTTTGTTCCAGGGAAGTTATTAGTATTTTCATATTCGCCTTCTAATATATCTTGCATACTAGAATCTATAGTAGTGTATATGTTTAAACCACCATTACGGAATAAGTTATCAGCTTCATCCCAAGTATGTCCTTGATTCATTAAAGCGCTAATAACCTCAGACTCTATAAGGTCTTGTACTGATGTAACTACAGTATCCTCTGTTTTAGGTAAACAAATTTTTATTTCTTCTGCTACAGCCTTATCATGTTCTTCTTGTGTTATGTATCCTAACTCTAACATTTTAGCTAAAACAACTTCTTGTCTTTGTTTAGCCTTAGAATTATTAACAGCTTTTCTAACTATTAACGTACCTTTCTTTAACTGAGTATGTGTATCTGTATCAATAAGTTTCCAGTCATAATAAAGCTTATCTATAATGTTAAAGTCAACATCAGTTGGATCATCCCAATTATCATCTGTAGTATTTGTATAGAATAATAATCTATTTTCTAAATCTTCTTTAGTTTCACTTCCATTTAGCTTGTCTGGAATATAAGCAGAGTACGCAGATGGATTTTTAGTAGAACCTGCAAGTAAAGCTGATTCTGCTAAACTTAATTCACTGGCATCTTTACTAAAGTAACCATGAGCACCTGCTTGTGCTCCAATAAGCCCTCTTCCAACGAAGAAGTTATTTAAATAAGCTTCTAATATTTCGTCTTTAGATAAAGTTTTACTCATTTCATATGCATAATAAATATCTTTTACCTTACGAGGTAAAGTTTGTTCTGAAGATGTTAGTAGCATTTTTGAAACCTGCATTGGTATTGTA
Source organism: Romboutsia sp. 1001713B170207_170306_H8 (assembly GCF_015550495.1). Taxonomy (NCBI): domain Bacteria; kingdom Bacillati; phylum Bacillota; class Clostridia; order Peptostreptococcales; family Peptostreptococcaceae; genus Romboutsia; species Romboutsia sp. 1001713B170207_170306_H8. Next base: position 90,703 of record NZ_JADNAX010000004.1, on the reverse strand, counting down.
CTACCACCTTGTGTTTTTCCTAATAAAGTTTTAACAGCAGATCTGAAAAGCCCCTTTATGTCTACACCGCTATGCTCATAGAAACGTTCATCTTCTATAGCAACTATAGCATTTTTTAAGTGATCAGACATATCATCTAGTGATACTGGTTCTTTTTTATTTGTGCTTGGAGCATTTGATAAAAGTGATCCATCAGCATAATAAATTTTTGTTGTTTGATAAGTTTTCTCATCTAAAAGAGCTTTTGTAACTGGCTCTACATTTCTCAGAGAAGAGAATACTAATCCAGTTCCTGCCGCTGCACCAACTACTAACAAGGCTAAAATAAATACACCTGTTAACCTAAAAAATCTAAATTTATCTTTTTTATTATTTGATTTTCTAGACTTTGATCTGCTACTACTATCATTTTGAGTAGAGTTAGTAGTAGTCTTAGTAGGGTTATTAGAGGAACTAACCTTTTTTCTTCTTATTTTATTTTGATCTTCATTATTGCCATTGCTCATAAGTTAAACCTCCTTACTTAATGCAATATTATAACATATATAGCGATGTTTTTGTAAAATATACATAAAAATGAATATAGTGTAACTTATATTACTTTTTATATGTCTACTTACAGTATATAAGTTAATTACTTAACTTTCTACCTACATATAAATTATATTATTATTTTTTACTAATATTATAATTTTTATGTTAAGGTCAAATATTGATTAAAAAGGCATAAACTATTATGGGGGTGATTAATTGAATAAATATAAAAAGACAGGAATAATATTTTTATTACTATTTATACTTTCTTTTTTTATAGGAAGTTTTTTATACATAGATAGAACATTACGACCAACAATTACAGTACTTGCTGAAACAAAAGCACTTGAGATTGCAAATAAGTCTATAAATAAATCAGTATCAGAAGTTGTAAAAGGACAAATAAATTATACTGATTTAGTAAACGTTCAAATGGATTCTGAAGGGAAAATAACCATGCTACAAGCTAATACTGTATTAATGAATTCGTTGGCATCAGATATAGCACTAGAAATACAAGATGAATTAAAAAAGATTAAATCTACAAGTTCATATATTCCTATTGGAACAGCTTTAGGAAGCCCTATACTAGCAAAATATGGTCCACAAATAAAAGTATCAATTGAGCCAATAGGAACAGTATCTGTAGATTTTAAAACCAAATTTGAATCATCTGGAATAAATCAAACTAGACATACTATTTATATAGAAGCAAATACGAAGGTAAAAGTTGTAATTCCACTGACAACTTCAACTCAAGAAGTTAATGTACAAATACCTGTATGTGAAACTATAATAGTAGGGGATGTTCCACAAAGTTATGTAAATATACCTGAAACAGGAGTGCAAAGCGTGGTACCAAATTTAAATAATACAACAAACAATAAAAATAATTAAAAAATATAAGGGATGTTTAAATTTTAATTTTTACATCCCTTATAAATAGAAGATATATATAATGCGTATTTAATTATTCATCATCCATCCAATAAAAACACCATAACCTATAGATGGATCATTTTCAACTGCGTGAGATACAGCACCGATTATTTTATTTCCTTGTACTATAGGAGTACCACTCATTCCTTGAACAATACCTCCTGTTAATCCTAGTAAATCTTTATCAACAATACGTATTTTAAATGTTTTAGGGCTAGGAGTTCTTTGGTTTTCGATTCCAATTATTTCTATATTATATTTTTGACAAACATTAAATTGATTTTGTAAAATTATTTGAGCTTTTCCTAACTTAACTTCATCTAGAGAGGCTACTTTATATTTTTTTAATTTTGAAGTATCTAAATTATCTATACTCCCTTTTATTCCGTAGTTATCATTTTTTGTAAAATGTCCAACGGTAAAGTCACGTCTTGCATTTATACAACCAACGCTACCTTTACAAGACTTTTGAATTGTAATATCAGTTGTAGTAGATATTGAGCCATCTTTTATAGCTATCCTTTTTGAGTTACCTACATTTATAGGATGACCAACAGCTGCAAATTCTTTATTATTACAATCAATATAGGTTAAAGTAGCAAATCCGGAAATTAAATTGTTGAAGTTAATTTTTTCTAAAATTTCTTTATTACATTTAATACTTAGAGTGTTTCCTCCTCTATTTACTAAAATAGAAACATCACTATCTTTTGGTAGAGAATAAAGTATAGATGAAAATTCACCATAATTACTTATAGGTTTATCTTGTAATTTTAAGATTGCATCACCAATTTGTAATGGACAATTTTCAACTTCATTTCTTACTATAATAGTTTTTAATTCTGCATCAATTTGTAACACGTTGCCCATTGGAACTAAATACTCTGTATCTAATTTATCGGCATTTTGTGCATAAATAAAACTATTTGGCAAAGAATATAAGCAAAATAATAAACATGAAAAAATTATAATTTTTGACTTAATCTTTAAATTTTTTATATTGAAATTTTTATTAATCATAAAACACCTTCTTTCTGAGCAACTTTGATGATTAATGGTGCTTTAATATTATAGTGCACATTAATTAAGTTTTAATCCTTGGAAAAGAGATTCAATAAAACCGTACTTTTCAAAAAAAAACAAAGGATATTTATAAATAAAGCATTTTCAATTAGTGTAATAAAAAAAGAAATAAAACACTTTAAATTTTTTGAAAGTGTATTTATTTCTTTTTTATTTTTCTTCTAGTAACTTTCTTTATTCGAGTTTTATTTTTTTTTGAAGCTCGTGTAATAGCTACGTCTGGAATAGGAGGAACAAATACCTCGTCTGAACTATCAGGATTACAACTTTTAACTGAGGAGACTAAGGCAAGCTCATCTGATAACACTGCTAAAAAAGTAGATAATATATTCAAATCATTAACATTTAATTCCTCAGCTAAAGCAACTGCTAGAGTAGAGGCTAGAACTATGTAATCTAAATATCCAAAACAACAAAGCTTTGAATCACTGCTATCATCATTATTACTATTACCGTTATTATTATTAAAGCCATTAGAATTATTACTAGTATTACTAGAACTATTTGAATTAGAGTTAGAACTACCATTATTACCATCATTAGAGTTAGAATTATTTTCGTTTGTTTGATTATTACAAGTACTACTAGTTTGACTTGTAGATGTATTATTAGAGTTACTTCTTTTGATTATTTTTTTTTTATAGCATCTATTATTAGACGAAGATACATTTTTAGGCATACTTTTAATCTCACCACCTAAATTTACGATATATAAATATATATGCATTAAATAGCAAATATAAATGAAAAACTAAGTAAAAATAAAATTTAAATAATCTGGGGAGAATAAACTAGAAAATAACTTTATACAAATTTAAAAGTGAAAGGAGAATAAAATGAAAAAATATAGAGTGATAATAATGGCAATAATAGCTATGGGAATAATTCTTATAGGTACATCAGACCCATTAAATAGTCTTTACAAAGCAACAGGGTTAATAAGTAAGGGAATAGATAACGATAAAGATAAAAATAGAGAACAAAAGGTCGAGGATAAAAAACCTACATCAGAAAAAGATGATGAAAATAGTATAAAAGATAATTCAAAATATTTAATATGTATAGATCCCGGACATCAAGAAAAAGGTGATCCAAACTTAGAACCAGTAGGGCCAGGTTCAGGATATCAAAAAGCAAGAGTTTCATCTGGTACAGAAGGCGTAGCAACTAAAAAGCCAGAATATGTTCTAAATTTAGAAGCATCTACAGTTTTAAAACATATATTAGAAGGTAAAGGCTATAATATCATAATGACTAGAGAAAGCCATGATGTAAATATTAGTAATAGTGAGAGAGCAATTTTTGCAAATGATAAAAATGCAAATTTGGTAGTTAGAATTCATGCTGATAGTATAGACAATTCATCTAAAACAGGAGCATCAATATTAATTCCAGAGGAAGGTGGAAGATACACATCCTCTATATATGAAGAGAGTAATAAGTGTGCGGAATTAATTAGGAGCAGTATGAAAAATTCAGGAATACAAATAAATGGAGTTTTTCAACGTGGTGACTTAACTGGATTTAATTGGTCTAAAGTACCAGCAGTATTAGTTGAAATGGGCTTTATGAGTAATTATAATGAAGACCAAATGATGTCTAATCCTGACTATCAAAGAAAATTAATGCAAAGTATTGCAGATGGAGTAGATGAATATTTTAAGACTAAATGACGTTAGGTGATATAAATGAAGGATACTTTAGAAAGTGTATATGCAACTGCATTAACTAATACTTTTAAAGTTGTGGCTCCTATAAAAAGGACTATAATTAAAACAGATTGTGAAGTGCATATATTTATACAAAAGAATGCATTAAATATATTAAAAGTAAACGGATATGAAGAAGAATACGAATTTTTTAAAAAATATGAGGCACAAATAAATCAAGGATTAGTATGGGCAGATCAGGATTTTAAATGTTATCACCATTTTTATAATCCTAAATTACAAAAAGGAAAGTTTGGATATGATGATAATGCAATGTCAGTAACTTTAAGTTATTACAATAGAGCGTTAAAATATATAAGTTTAGGGAACTATGAAAGAGCTATGTTCTATCTTGGAGCGGCATGTCATATAGTACAAGATTTAACTATACCACAACATGCCAAGGGAAAGTTATTGGATAATCATAGACAATTTGAAGTATATGTAAAAGCGAACTACAAAAAAATGAGAAGATTTAGAACTGAGGATAAACCTATATTATTAAACTCAATAGAAGAATATGTGGATCATAATTCAAACTTAGGACTAGACCTAGATTATATGTATAGAGATATAAATGATTTAACAACAAAGTTTTATCTAATAGCAACAAAGGCGATTACAGTATCGCAAAGAAGTACAGCGGGATGCCTACTAATGTTTTATGATGATGTATTTTACTACTTAAATTAATGTAAAATAAAAAATCCTGATATATGCAACATTCTTGCAGTTGCATATCAGGATTTTTTTATTTATATACTAGCTAATAACAGATACTAGCTAACGATTTTTTATAAAGCCATAAGAGCAGCAGTATTTAATAAACTCCATGGTTTATTAAAATGAGGCTGGAAGAAGAAGTCAGTCATAGCTAGCTCTTCAACAGTCATTTCGTTTTGAATAACAACAGATAAAGTATTCATAAATTGAGTTAAATCTATCTTAGAAATAATTTGACCACCAACTACTTTTCTAGTGTCTTTATCGTATACTAATTTTAATTTAGCTTCTTCAAATGTAGGCATAAATTCAGGTCTGTAATTATCAACTGCAGTAACTGAAGCAACATTTAAAGATGTAGTGCTTTTAGCAACTTCTTCAGTAAGTCCAGTTGAAGCAATACATAAGTCATAAATTTTTATTCCAGAAGTACCCTGAGTACCCATGTATTTTAAAGTTGGTTTAACTAGATTTTTAGCAACTAAAGTACCCATTCTAACTGCATTAGTAGCTAAAGGTATATATCTATTTTCATTAGCTGGATTGTATCTAACAACACAGCAATCTCCTGCAGCAAACACATCTTCTTTGCTAGTTCTCATATATTCATCTATTATTATAGCTCCATTAGATAGTGTATCTAGTTTTCCTTTTACTAATTTAGTATTAGGTGCAAAACCTATACATAATACAACTAAATCAGCTTCAAATTCACCTTTATCTGTTACAACTTTAGAAACTTTATCAGTACCTTCAAATTTTTGAACTTTTTGTCCAAGAACTAAATTAACGCCTCTTTTAGTGAATTCTTCTTGAGCTATATCTGTAAATTCTTTATCTAGATATTTGGCCATTATTCTGTTTTCAGCATCTATAAGAGTAACATTTTTATTTCTCATTTCGAAGGCTTCAGCAAGTTCAACTCCTATATAACCAGCACCTATAACTACAACATTTTTAGCATTTTTAGATTTTTCTATTATAGTTTTAGCATGATCATAGTTTTTACAAAGAAGTATATTTTCTAAATTGCCACCCTCAAATTTAGGCACTATAGGCCAAGAACCTAAAGTTAGAACTAATTTATCATAACTATCTTCTATGATTTCATTAGTAACTAAATTTTTAACTGATAGTTTTTTATTATCAAAATCTATATCTAAAACTTCATGTTTCATATTTGTAACTATACCTTGAGAAGCTAAGTTATCTGGAGAGTTATAAAATAATTTTTCCGGTTCAGTAACAACATTTTCAACACTTAAAGCTATACCACAAGATAAGAATGATATATTATCATTTTTTTCATAAATAGTTATTTGACTATCTGGATAAAGTTCTTTCATATTTACAACAGCAGCAGTTCCTGCATGAGTACATCCTACAACTACAATTTTCATAATTACTACCTCCATATGGGTTTTAAAATTTATAAATAATTTGTTTAAAATCTAATTGACAAAATATTAACATTATATTTATACCACATTCGTTAAATTTAAAACAAAAAAATAGAAATTTAATTAATTATATTTTATATGACTAGTTTTTGTTAATTAATATCTCTTGATTCATTAAATTTTTATAAAATTACATATGGATATTTCATACACTTGATTTAAGATAAAAAAGAATATATTATAATATAGAATGAAAAATAACTATTAATGAAGAGGTGGACAATGCTAGTAGTAGAAAACGTAAGTCATGGTTTCGGAGCTAGAACTATACTAGAGAATGTTTCTTTCAGATTAAAAAAAGGTGAACATATTGCTTTAGTTGGGGCAAATGGAGAAGGGAAATCAAGCTTTTTAAATATAATAACAAAAAAATTAATGCCTGATGCAGGTAATATAAAGTGGTCTTCTAGAGCCACTGTTGGTTACTTAGATCAACATTCAGTTCTTGAAAAAGGTAACTCTATAAGAGATATACTAAGAAATGCTTTTAAGCCTATGTTTGATTTAGAACAAGAAATGATAGGTATGTATGATAAAATGGGAGAAGCTGATGAAGATCAAATGACTAAGCTTCTTGAAGATACAGCTGAAATACAAACAATACTTGAAAATAGTGGTTTCTATATGATAGACGCAAAAATCCAAGAAGTTGCAAATGGTTTAGGTCTTGGAGATATAGGATTAGATAGAGACGTAACAGATCTAAGTGGAGGTCAAAGAACAAAAGTACTTTTAACTAAGTTACTACTTGAAAATCCTACTATATTAATCCTAGACGAGCCTACTAACTATTTAGATGAAGAGCATATAGTATGGTTAACTAGATATTTACAAGAATACGAAAATAGTTTTATATTAGTATCTCATGATATACCATTTATAAATGATACATGTAATGTAATTTACCACTTAGAAAATGGGGAGTTAAATAGATACAAAGGTAACTATGATGAATTCGTAAGATTAAATGAAATAAAGAAACGTCAAGAAGAAAGTGCATACGAAAGACAAGTTGAAGAAAGAAAGAAACTTGAAGATTTCGTTGCTAGAAATAAAGCAAGAGTTGCTACTCGTGGTATGGCAAACAGTAGACAAAAGATTCTTGACAAGATGGAAATATTAGAAAGACCAAAAGAAAAAATAAAGCCTACATTCCAATTTAGAGAAGCTAGAGCGGCTAGTAGATATATATTCAAAACTAAAGACTTAGTATTAGGATATAATGAACCATTAACTAAGCCTCTTAATTTTGAACTAGAAAGAAATAAAAAAGTTGCATTAAAAGGTATGAATGGTATAGGTAAGTCTACATTATTAAAGACTTTACTTGGAATAATAAAGCCTTTTGATGGAGAAGTTGAGTTAGGAGATTACTTAGAAGTAGGATACTTTGAACAAGAAAGTTCTAAGGATAACTACAATACTCCAATGGATGATGTTTGGGCAGAATTCCCAGGTCTTACAAACTTTGAAGTTAGACAAGCACTTTCTAAGTGTGGTTTATCAAATGAACATATAACAAGTCAAGTTAGAGTTTTAAGTGGGGGAGAAGCTGCTAAAGTTAGGTTATGTAAGATAATGTTAAAAGACATAAACTTATTAGTACTAGACGAACCTACAAATCACTTAGATGTTGAAGCTAAGGATGAGTTAAAGAAAGCTATAAGAGAATTTAAAGGAACTGTAGTACTTGTATCACATGAACCTGAATTCTATATGGATATAGTTGATGATGTATGGAATATAGAGGATTTTACTACTAAGATTGTTTAGTTAAGTGGCTTCGGGGCGGTGAGTATTGCATTTATAATCTATGAAAGACAAAAGGTGTCTTGCGAATAGATTATAAATTGCAATATCTCATCGACCCTTCGCCGAGTTTTACTAAATGTACTTTGTATTAAAACTCTTTGGGTGGAAGTTAGAAATAAATAAAAACTAGATATAAATATTTATTTGTATGTTGCATTAAATTGTGGTTTAATATAATATAATATAGATAGATAAGGGAGTAGTTGGCACACTTTTATTATTTAGTGTGTAGTAAGGTCAACATACTGATGGTTTTACCATCTGGCTTTATTTTGAATAATGAGACTTATCTACAGATATGGGTTATACTATATCTGTAGATAAGTCTTTTTTTATGCTAGATAGGTTGGCATATTATATAAATGAATTTTGTATTATTACAATAGATATTATTTTTTAAGGAGAAAGATTTATGAGTTTAATTGAACTTTTTGTATTAGCGGTTGGGCTGTCGATGGATGCTTTTGCAGTTTCTGTTTGTAAGGGGCTTTCAATGAGAAGAATTACTTTAAAAAATTCGGGTATAGTAGGGCTTTATTTTGGAGGATTCCAGGCAGGAATGCCTTTAATAGGGTATTTCTTAGGATTACAATTTAAAGATTATATAATGAGCGTGGATCATTGGATTGCATTCATACTTTTAGGATACTTAGGTTTAAAAATGATACAAGAAGCTTTAAGTAAAGATGATGATGATATAGAAGCAGTTCAAAGTGAAAAAGAAATGTTAAGCTTTAAAAATATGAGTGTATTAGCAATAGCTACTAGTATAGATGCATTAGCAGTCGGTATAACACTTGCATTTTTACAAGTAGACATAGCACCAGCAGTAACATTTATAGGAATAGTAACATTTATACTATCAATGATAGGTGTAAAAATAGGAAATGTATTCGGAATAAAATATAAATCAAAAGCAGAATTAGCAGGTGGAATAATATTAATAGGTATGGGGGTGAAAATACTATTAGAACACATAGGAATAATAGGATAATCTTATATTTATTTTATTCTCAACCAAAAAAGTAGTGTGGTATTTTATAGTATACGAGTAAACCAGCGAGTATGTGGTAAATATAAATTTCATTCCATTTGCAAGACGTACTTTATCTTGCATGGAATGAAATTTATATTCCCACAATACTCGCCAGTTACACGAACATACTAAATTACCACACTTTTTTTAACTTTTTTTATAATTTTGAGTAGTATTCAACAACTAATATGTCATTGATCTCAATTGGTACTTCATTTCTTTCAGGTATTTTAACTAAAGTACCTGAGAATGAATCTACATCTTTACTTAAATAAGCATATTGGCTAAGGGCATTACTTAAGAAACTTTCCTTAAACATAACATTATTTTGAGACTTAGCTCTAAGTGATATAACTTGTCCTACAGAAACACCATAAGAAGGTATATCAACCTTTTTACCATCAACTAAAATATGTCCATGAACAACCATTTGACGAGCTTGTCTTATAGAACTAGCTAATCCTAATCTATAAACTAAGTTATCTAATCTACACTCAAGCATTTGAATAAGTGCTGTACCAGTAGATTCATTAGATTTAGTAGCTTTTTTTACATAGTTTGAAAATTGCTTTTCTAATACACCGTAATAAGCTTTTAATCTTTGTTTTTCTAATAACTGAGTTCCGTAAGGTGAAAGCTTTTTATCAGCTCTAGAAGTTCCTTTTGTAGCTCTATCCATTGCTTTTGGATGACCACATACATTTAGTCCTAATCTCCTACATTGTTTAAATCTAGGTCCCATCATTTTTGCCATAATTATCTCTCCTTAAAAATTAAAATTGCCGCGATAATTTTTAAAGCCAAGGTTATTATAACATAAATAAATATTTAATGCAAATGAAATTCATTATCAAAAAAGAGACCACGTAGTTAACATGGTCTCTTAAGAAGAAGTTAGTGTAATTTACACATAATAAATTAGTGTAAAGATTTTTATGGCTATATAAACAATTAATAACTTTAACAAAATAGAATATTAAAATTTGTGTAAGGGGATATGCTATATAAAATATAATAGAGAATATATTGGTTAAAATATATTATCGAACGTACACGTGTTAAAGATTATTTAATTGTTATTATCTCTCCAAATCCCTTGGTGATATATTGAGCCTGTAATTAATATAACATAAAAAAAGATATAATGCAAATGAAATTCATTATCAAAAATAAAAAAATTAAATTAATATAAAAAAGTAAAAATATGTATAAAAATCCATTACAATATAAATTAAGACTGATAATAAGGTAGGGTTAGTTATGAAAAAAGCAATGAATATAATATTTTGTATATTTTTTAGTTTATTGATAATAGGGTGTAGTATAAGAATAGTTGTTGCGTTTAAAGAATTATATTACTTTGATATAAACTATTTAAATATAGATGAAATGAATAATTTAACAAAAGAAGAGATAAAACTTAATTATGATTATATGATAGATTATAATTTAAATAAAATATCAGGTGATTTTGAGTTACCTACAATAAAATCTTCAAGGGAAGGAAAAATACACTTTGAAGAAGTGAAAGAAATATTTTTAAATGTAAATAAGTTATTAATACTTTCATTTATAATAACTTTAATAGGAATAGTTTATAATTTAAAAAATAAGAAAATAGACTTTTTAAATATAACATCCAAGTTAGTAATAATATTACCTATATTGGTTTCAATACCTATGTTAATAAATTTTGATAAAACATTTGTAATTTTTCATGAAATAATGTTTGATAATGATTACTGGATATTTGATCCTTTAAAAGATCCTGTTATAAACATTTTGCCACAAGAATTTTTTTATCATGCAGGATTAATGATAGTTGTATTTGTTATATTAAGTAGTATTGTATTACATCTTATATATAAGGCACTAAAGTCAAATATTAAGTATACATAATCAATAGAAACATATTACAAAAATAAAAGGAATATAAATAATTAATATAATATAATCAAAATGAAGTAGTATTATGTGTTTTGAAATTAATTTCAAAACACATAATTTACTAATCTTTCTTAGCTGCAATTTTCATTATATCCTTATATCGACTCATTATATAGTCGTAGTTTTTAGGATTATGTGGCAATAAGCACTTAGAACAATCTTTAAATCCTTTTTCGTTATACCTAAAATTACCACCACAATCCTCACCTAAAGCATATAATGGGCAATAACAGAATAGGCAGTTAAACTCTTCTGGTTTATTTGTCTTATGACAAGGGAAAAACTCACAAGTGTTATGGTTAAAAAATTTATAATTTTCGCTCATAATATACCTCCAGATTTTAAATGTCTATATTCATACATAAATCATAAAATTTAATCGCAACATAATTATACTAAAGTTTTAGAATAATATACTAAAAAATAGCAACAATGGTATAATAATAAAGAAATTTAATTCATAATCACATATTAAAGAGGTGTTTACATGCAAGAAAAAAAAGAAAGAGCTTTACTTGTAGGACTTAATATAACGTCGACTGCAAGAAGAATAGATGATATAGACATAAACGAATCAATGGAAGAGTTAAAAGAGCTTACAAAAGCAGCTGGAGCTGAGGTTGTAGGAAGTATAACTCAAAATAGGCAATCAAGAGATGCAGCATACTATATAGGAAAAGGGAAGGTTGAAGAACTAAGAGCATATTGCGAATCTTTAGGAGCTACAATGGTAATTTTTAATGATGAATTATCAGGGGCTCATATAAGAAATATAGAAGAGATAGTTGGGATAAAAGTTATAGATAGAACAACATTAATACTAGATATATTTGCACAAAGAGCTTTAAGTAAAGAAGGTAAACTTCAAGTTGAGCTTGCTCAGTTAAAATATAGATTACCTAGACTTTATGGTATGGGTGGAGAAATGAGTAGAACTGGTGCAGGAATTGGAACTAGAGGACCAGGTGAACAAAAGCTAGAAGTTGATAAAAGACATATATTAAATAAGGCAGCAGATATAAGAAGAGAACTTAGAGAAGTTAAGAAAAATAGAGAAACTCAAAGAGTTCAACGTCTTAAGTCAAATATACCAATTGTTGCACTTGTTGGATATACCAATGCAGGTAAGTCAACTCTACTAAATGAATTAATAAAAACACATAAAGACTATGACATTGAAAAAGAAGTTATGGCAAAAGATATGCTATTCGCAACACTAGATGTTACATTAAGAAAAGCATTACTACCTAATAAAAAAGAGTTTTTAGTTGTAGATACTGTTGGATTTGTTAGTAAGCTTCCTCATGACTTAGTAGAGGCATTTAAAGCTACTTTAGAAGAGGTTCAATATGCAGATTTAATTTTACATGTAATAGATGCTACAAATAGTAGTTATGAACTTCAAAAGAAAACTACTGAATCAGTACTTAAAGAACTAGGGGCTGATGATAAGCATACTATACTTGTTTATAATAAAATAGATAGATTAGATTTAGATATTTATCCTAAAAACACAGATGATGTAATATATATATCTGCTAAAAAAGGAATAAATATGGAAAAATTATTATATATGATAGAAGATGCATTAATGAAAAATACTTATCCTGTAAGTCTTCTATTACCATATGATAAAGGACATATATTTAGTAAGATAAAGGATAAATATAATGTAGAAAACTTTGAATATGGGGAAACTGGGATAACACTTGATGTAAATTTAGAAGAAGAAGATTATAATATATATAAAGACTATATATTAGAGAAGTAGGTAATAATAATGAATATAAGTTGGGATAATATAGACCAATTGGAAGATTATTTTATAACCTATCTTCTTTATAAAGAATCTAAAACAGTATCTCAAATTAGTAAAATTAGAAGTATCTCAACAACTGAAGTCAATGATCATCTAATAAAGGCAAAGCTAGAAATTAAAGCTATGCTTAAAGATGAGCTAGAATCATCTAAAGATATTTTAGATAAGTTTCTAGAGTATAACAAAGAGAAAAGGCTTAGTTTTATGGAAAGCTTAAATGCAGAAAAGATGATAGACTTTAAGAGAAGACTTTATAAGAGGATACTTATAGAAAGAAATGCTGAAGATTTGATGATTCTTATTTGGGCAACAGGTGAATTAAAGGATGATAGATTTTTAAAATTACTACATCCACTAACAAACCATAGGCATTCAGATGTAAGAAGAATAACTTATTCAGCGCTTCGAAAAATTGAATCACCTAAAAGTAGAGAAGTTCTACAAAGAGGATTATATGATACAAATGCGCAGACTAGACAATATTGTGCAAAGGCACTATCAAAAATAGGAAATGAAACAAGTTTAAAAATGCTAAGACAGTTAAAAAACAAAAAACAATTTGAAAAAGACTATGTACTTAGGGCCTATGATGAAGCAATTGATACATTAGAAAATAGATAGTAATTTAATGTATCAAATTAGAACCAAAAAATAGTTAAAATAACTAGGAGGGGTTTAAAAATGATAGTAAGACGTTGTGCAGGTGGAGTTGTATTTTACGCTAATAAAGTCCTTTTATTAAAAAACGATAGAGATGAGTGGACATTACCAAAAGGTAAAATTCATGATGAAGAGCTAGCTTGGGAAAGTGCAGTTAATAGAGTAAAAGAAGAAACAGGAGTTGAAGCTACAACACTACAAGTTGCAGGTGATACTATGTATGAATTTTTCTCAAGAAGTAGACAAAAAGAAGTAACAAATGCAGTAACTTGGTATGTAATGGAAGCCCAAAATACGTATTATAAAATTGATGGTGAATTCAAGGATGGTGGATTTTATAAAGTAAAAGAAGCCTTAAATATGTTAACTCATAGCAAAGAAAGATCTTTAGTTGATATATCATACAAAAAATATAAAGAAATAAAGAAAAACAGTTGTGACGGAACTAATGTTGCCTTAAACTATAAATAAATATAAATAAAAAAGAAAGGGTTAATGCCCTTTCTTTTTTCAATAATTTAAATACACACAGGAGGATTTAATGAGTAGCTATAAGACATTACATGACTTTGGTAGTGATGAAATTATAATAGAAAAATCAACTTTTATAGGATATGCAAAGCCTGTAAAGACGGAAGAAGAAGCTATTGAATTTATAAATGAAATAAAGAAAAAACATAAAGATGCAAGACACAATGTATGGGCATATACAGTAGGTCCTACTATGAATATACAAAGATATAGTGATGATGGAGAACCACAAGGAACAGCTGGAATACCTACACTAGAAGTTATAAAAAAAGAAGATTTAAGAGATGTTGCAGTTGTTGTAACTAGATATTTTGGCGGTATAAAACTAGGTGCAGGCGGTCTTGTTAGAGCTTATACTAAAGGAGCTAAAATAGGTCTTGATGCAGCAAAGATAATAGAAAAGGTAATGTATAAAGAAGTTAAGATAAAGATTGATTATAATCAATTAGGTAAAATTCAAAATGAATTAATGAATCTTGGTTATTTTGTAAAAGATACTCTTTATACTGATGACGTTGAAATTATAGTTTATTCTAAGTTAGAAGCTGTTGAAAACTTAACTTCTAGAATTACAGATATAACTAGTGCCACAGCTAAAATAGAGTTAGGTGAAGAATTTTATTTATCTGAACAAGATGGTCAAATAATATTATAAATTTTTATATAATTGTATGTTAAAAAATGCTTAGTATTTTAGTACTGAGCATTTTTTATTTATTGAACATAAATTAGAGTTTAAGTACAAGAAATGATTTTATAATATGATTTATGCCACTTAAAAGCTAGAATTGACCACATATATAATAATTGTTGAAGCATAACTTAAATGAAGTTATATTATGGGAGGAGGTAAATAGTAAAATGAAAGTATATGTAGAAATAGATGAAAAATATGAAGAAACAGAAGTAATTATTAAGTCAAATCAAATGACAGATGAAATTAGTAGATTATTTTATAAACTATCAGATGTGGAAGATACTGTAATTACTGGGATACAAGGTGAACGTGCAGCTCTTTTAGAACCAAAAGATATTGTTAGATTTTATAGTAGTAACCAGCGTGTTTATGCACAAACAGTAGATAGTGAATATATTGTAAAGTTTCGATTATATGAACTGGAGGAGCGTTTAGAATCAAATTCATTTGTTAGAATTTCTAATACAGATATTATTAACTTAAAGAAAGTAATAGACATAGATTTAAGTTTTAAAGGAAGTATTTGTATAAAACTCAAAGGCAATATTGAATGTTTTGTTTCTAGAAGATATCTTTCAGGCATAAAAAAAATTTTGGGATTGTAGGAGATAAGTATATGAAGAAAAGGTTATGTATTAAAGGTATTTTAGGATTTGTATTTGGAGTATTTTTATCTTATACAATGTCAATTATAATATCTATATGTTTAAGTACAGGAGAATTTTATCCAGCTGATACTGCACTTGTTTATAGAACTGGAAGTGTCTTAAAGGCAATTGTTATCCAATATTTTGGAATAGGTATAATTGGAAGTATTATGGGTATTAGCTCAATAATATTTGAAAAGGATGAATGGAGTATATTATTTCAAACTATATTGCATTTTATAATTTCTTCTATTTGTATAGCTATTTATTTATTACTTGCTCATACAAATATGGTAGGTATATCACATGTATTACTGTATATAGGTATATTATTAGTAGTATATATTGTGATATGGATATATCGTATTATTAGTTGCTATACAAAAATAAGAAAGATAAAGAAAAAATTATTAATTAAAAATGATAAAATATCAAAAGTTGATAAGAAAAATTTATTTATAATAAGAGGATTTGTTGTATTAATTTTAGGGATTTTAGTATTTATTACTTTTAACTTATGTATTGAAAAACTGAGAATGAATTCAGTAAAAACAAGTAATTTATCAAAAATTACAGTTGATGGAATTTCAATAGGAGAGGATGTATCTTTAGTAGATTTTGAAAACTATACGCAAACTAATGAGAATAATTCAGACTATAAGTATAATTTTGATGAATTAAATTTAGATGTTGATAATCAAAATAAAGTTTCTTACATATTTACTAGGTTTGATGAAAATAAAACAAATATTAAGATAAATGACATAAATAAAGTTAAGTCAATTGATGATATAACACAAATATTAGGCAGCAACTATTATGAGAAATATTATGATAAAGAACAACAATTAAAGAAACATATTTATTATGATAGGATAAATAATGTAACTGCCGAATTTATTTATATAGATTTTGGAGATGATAATTCTGATAATAATAAAAAACTATGTTGGATTGAAATATTCAAACCGTATTACAAATAAGTGATACGGTTTATTTTTATTTAAAATTAATTTTAACTGGAATAATATACTTCAAAACATGTTTTTTATTTCAAAAAAAATATATAAATTAAACTAAAATCAGTAAAAAATCAAAAAAAGTGAAAGTACTTTCTAAAAATTAAAAAATATTGAAAATGATTTCCTGAGGATATATAATGAACTCATAAGAAATAATTAATGAAGGAGAGAGAGTATGAGTGATAATCTAGAACAATTAAAAAATAATTTAATTGTATCTTGTCAAGCATTACCACATGAACCTCTACATTCTTCTTTTATAATGGGGCGAATGGCTAGAGCAGCTAAGGAAGGTGGAGCAGTTGGGATTCGTGCTAACACAAAAGAGGATATAGAAGAGATACAAAAAAATGTGGACCTTCCTATAATAGGGATAGTAAAAAGAGATTATGAAAATTGTGACGTATATATAACTCCTACAATGAAAGAGATTGATGAACTTATGGAAGTTAAACCTGAGATAATTGCACTTGATGCAACTAGCAGTTTAAGACCAAATGGAGTTACACTTGATGAATTTTATAAAGAGATAAGAAAGAAATATCCAAATCAAAAACTAATGGCAGATTGCTCTACTGTTGAAGAAGCAATACATGCTGATAAACTAGGATTTGATTTTATAGGTACAACATTAGTTGGATATACAAAACAAAGTAAAGATAGTAAAATAGAGGAAAACGATTTTGAAATACTTAGAGAAATAATATCTAAGGTTTCAAATAAGGTAATTGCAGAAGGAAATATAGATACACCAGAGAAAGCTAAAAGAGTTTTAGAACTTGGAAGCTATAGTGTAGTGGTAGGTTCTATAATTACAAGACCTCAAAATATTACTAAAAGATTTTCAGATGCAATTGGTGAATTAATAATTAGTATAGGTAATTAATTTTAAATTAATATAAAAATTAAACAAAAGGGAGAATTGATAATATGATGAATAACGCAGATATGAGAGGAATATTTAGTGCACTTTTAGTTTCTTATAATGAAGATGGAAGTATAAATGAAAAAGGACTTCGTGAAATAATAAGACACAACATAGATAATATGAAAGTTGATGGATTATATGTAGGTGGAAGTACTGGTGAAAACTTTATGCTTGGTACTGAAGAAAAGAAAAGAGTATTTGAGATAGCAAAAGATGAAGCTAAAGACCAAATAAAGTTAATAGCTCAAGTTGGTTCTATAAATGTATATGAATCAATAGAATTAGCAAAATTTGCTACAGATTTAGGATATGATGCTATATCAGCAGTTACACCTTTCTACTATAAATTCTCATTTAATGAAATAAAAGATTATTACAACACAATAATAGATAGCGTAGATAATAGATTAATAATATACTCTATACCATTCTTAACAGGAGTAGATATGAGTGTAGAACAATTTGGTGAGTTATTTGAAAATGAAAAAATAATAGGTGTTAAGTTTACAGCAGCTGACTTCTATTTATTAGAAAGATTAAGAAAGGCTTATCCAAATCATTTAATTTATGCAGGATTTGATGAAATGATGTTACCAGCTACAGTACTTGGAGTAGATGGTGCTATAGGTTCTACTTTCAATGTAAATGGTATAAGAGCTAGACAAATATTTGATTTAGCAAGAGAAGGTAAAATTTCAGAAGCTAGAGAAATACAACATGTAACTAATGATTTAATAACTGCAATACTTTCAAATGGATTGTATGCAACACTAAAAGAATTATTAAAATTAAGCGGTGTAGATGCTGGATATTGCCGTAAGCCAATGGCTTTAACTACAGAAGCACAAGTAAAAGAAGCTAAAAATATATTTGATAAATATGTAAAAGAAGTAGATATAGTTAACGCTTAATCTGATTTAAAGAGAAAAGTATTAACTTAAAACTTAATAATACTTTTCTCTTAAAATATATTAAAGAATCTAAAATAAATTTGTAGGGGGAAGTAAAATATGGGATTCACTACAATAGACTTTATTATACTAGTGGCGTATTTAGCGGCGGTATTATTTGCAGGATTACATTTTTCTAAGAAAGACATGGAAGGGAAAGAGTTCTTTAAAGGTGATGGAACTATTCCTTGGTGGGTAACAAGTGTATCGATATTTGCGACATTATTAAGTCCTATATCATTTTTATCATTAGCAGGAAACTCTTATGGTGGAACATGGATATTATGGTTTGCTCAATTAGGTATGTTAATAGCAATACCTTTAACTATAAAATTCTTCTTACCAATATACAGTAAATTAAATATAGATACAGCTTATCATTATTTAGAATTAAGATTCGGAAGTAAAGCACTTAGAGTACTTGGAGCATTAATGTTTATAGTATATCAAATAGGTAGAATGTCTATAATAATGTATTTACCATCAATGGTACTTGCTAATTTAACAGGAATAAATGTAAACTTATTAATAATAGTAATGGGTGTTATAGCAATAATATATTCATATACAGGTGGATTAAAGTCAGTTTTATGGACAGACTTTATTCAAGGAAGTGTACTTTTAGTTGGTGTTACATTTGCTCTTATTTATCTATTAGCTAATATAGATGGTGGAGCAGGAGCAGTGCTTGAAACATTAAGACAAGGTAAGTTTATAGGAGCAGAAGAGGTTATATTCGATGCTAACATATTAAAAACAAGTGTATTTTTAATAGTAGTAGGTGCAGGATTTAATACTTGTTCTTCTTATATATCAAGTCAAGATATAGTTCAACGTTTTACTACAACTACAGATACAAAACAATTAAATAAAATGATGTTAACTAATGGTGCTTTATCAATATTCATAGCAACAGTGTTCTATCTTATAGGAACTGGATTATACGTGTTCTATGGACAAAACCCAGTTTTAGCTCAAACAGCTCAACAGGATCAAATATTTGCATCATATATAGCATATCAGTTACCAGTTGGTGTAACAGGTATATTACTTGCTGCAATTTATGCTGCATCTCAATCTACTTTATCAACTGGACTTAACTCAGTAGCTACAAGTTGGACATTAGATATACAAGAACGTTTAAGTAAAAAACAAATGAGCTTTAAACAACAAACAAGAATCGCTCAATACGTTTCACTTTTAGTAGGTGTAGTTGCAATAGTTGTATCTATGGTACTTGCAAATGGGGAAATAAAATCGGCATATGAATGGTTCAATGGATTTATGGGATTAGTACTAGGAGTGCTAGCTGGAACATTCGTATTAGGGGTATTTACAAAGGTTGCAAACTCAACAGGAGCATTTGCTGCATTTATAGTATCATCAATAGCTATGATAGTTATAAAATATACTATGCCAGAAGTTTCTATATGGTCTTACTCAATAATATCAATAGGAATATCTTTAATAGTAGGAATTCCTGTAAGTTATGCATCTAGAAAAATAAAAAATGATGTTAGTGTACCTGATAAAGATACAGTAATTTATGAATCATAGGAGGGATATGTATGATATTTGGTAATATAAAAAATTTACATGAATATGATTATTTACAATCTGATATAAAAAGATGTTTTGAATATGCAAATTCTAATGATTTATTAAATTACGATAAAGGAAGTCATGAAATAGATGGAGAAAACCTTTTTGTAAACATAGTAGAATATGAAACTACAGATTTTGAAAATAGATTTTGGGAAGCTCATAAAAATTATTTAGATTTACATCTTATGTTAGACGGAGAAGAACAAATAGATGTAAACTTTATAGATAATATGGAGCAAAAAGAATTCGTTGAAAAGGATGATTTTTTACCACTAGAAGGTGAAAAGAATGGTCATGTAGTACTTAATAAAGATGATTTCTTAATTTGCTATCCAAATGATGCTCATAGAACGGCGGTAAAGGTTAAAGAGCCTAAAAAAATAAAAAAAGCTATATTCAAGATAATTATTTCTAAATAAATAAAATGAGTATAAAAAGGGAGTGCATAAAGTTTTGATGCACTCCCTAAAATCATATATGAAAAAGGAGTATTTTATGAAAAAGTATATATGCATAGATGTAGGTGGCACTTCAATAAAATATGGATTATTAAATGAAGATTTAAATTTTGTAACTACAGATGAAATGAATACAGAAGCTCAAAAGGGAGGGCAAAATATACTAAATAAAATTATAGAAATTGTAAATAAATACAATAGTTTTTATGATGATATAGATGGAGTTTGTATATCTACAGCAGGAATGGTTGATTGTGAAAAAGGAGAAATTATTTATGCTTCACCTATAATTCCTAACTATACAGGAATGAAGATTAAAGAAACTATAGAGAATAAGTTTAATATAAAATGTGAGGTAGAAAATGATGTAAACTGTGCAGCTCTTGCAGAACATTTTGCAGGAGGAGCAAAGGGAAGTAAAATAAGTGTATGCTTAACCATTGGAACTGGAATAGGTGGAGCAATTATAATTAATAATGAAGTTTATCATGGAGCATTTGGTAGTGGTGGAGAAGTAGGATATATGAATATGATGGGATCTACATTCCAAGAACTAGGTGCAAGTAGTGTTTTAGTGAAAAAAGTAGCTGAATTAAAAAATGTAAGTCATGAAACTATTAATGGCAAGTATATTTTTGAAAAAGCAAAAGAAGGAGATTTAGACTGTATAAACGCTATAGATGAGATGATTGAAGTATTAGGACAAGGAATAGCTAATATTTGTTATATAATAAATCCAGAAGTAGTAGTACTTGGTGGAGGAATAATGGGGCAAAAAGAATATTTATATGATAAAATAAGAGATAGTATAGATAGAAATTTAATTCCTTTTATAGCAAAGAAAACGAAATTAGAGTTTGCTGTAAATCAAAATAAAGCGGGGATGTTAGGTGCTTATTTTAATTTTATAAATATGCAAAAAAGAAAAGTTAAAGATGTAGTACCTTACTAAAGGAGAGGAAATCATTTATGAAGGAGTATCAAAAAAGCATAATACCTCATGTAGAATCATTATATGATAGCTTTACGCCATCTGAAAAGACTATTGCAGATTTTTTTATACGAAATACTGAAGAGGTTGATGTTTCATCAAAAAATTTATCCAAGAAGTTGTTTGTATCAGAAGCATCTATATCTAGGTTTGCAAAAAAGTGTGGATTTGATGGATATAGAGAATTTATTTTTGTATATAAGCAAAGTTTTGAGAAAAGTACTCCTAATATAACTACTAGTTACACTAAACAGGTTTTAAATACTTATGAAGAGCTTTTAAATAAAAGTTACACGTTAATAGATGAAAAACAGATGCAAAGAATTGTAGATATGATTTCTAATAAGAAAAGGATATATATTTATGGTCGAGGTAGTTCGGGTCTTGTTGCACAAGAGATGAAGTTAAGACTTATGAGATTAGGGGTAAATGTAGAAGCCATATCAGATAGTCATATAATGAAGATGAATTCTGTTTTAATGGATAATGAGTGTTTAGTAATAGGAATTAGTATTAGTGGTAATACGAAAGAGGTTATTAACTCTTTAAAAGAAGCACATAGAAGAGGTTCTAGTATAGTTTTAATAACTTCAAAGCAAGATGAAGAAATGGATAAATATTGTGATGAAATATTATATGTTGCAGTTAAGGAACATTTAGAGAATGGAAAGGCTATTTCACCTCAGTTTCCAGTTTTAGTTATAGTTGATATTTTTTATGCTCACTTCCTTCAAAGTGATAGGCTTAGAAAAGAGGAGCTTCATAGTAACACTCTTCATGCTCTTTATGAATAATTTAGTATAAATATAGATTTATAAGTATATATATTAAAATTTGAATTATAATTTTAATATATCAAATTAAAGGTGGTGAATTTTTATGGACATTGCATTAGATATATTTGTAATTATTGCAGATTTTGTTTTAACTTTATTTGCAGGTGATGATGTTCAAAAAGTTTCAAGATTTTTTAAGAGACAATGTTAATTTGATATAATAATTTAAAATTAGATTTTAATAAATAACTATATTTTAGAATTTAAAATATAATAAATTCTAAGGTATAGTTATTTTTATGCTATAAAGTTAAGTAAAGGATGTTAGAATATAATGATTTAATTTATTTAGTTAATAAGTCAAAAATAGAAAGTAAATATATAATTCATTTTGGAATATAGTGATAATATATTGGATGGTCTTAATAAGAAGTGCCTAGTTTATATTCTGTGATCATATGAAGTATAAGTATAGTTAACGTGAAACATAAATATACTTAAATAATGAATTAAAAATAACTATACCTTAGAATTAAGATAGTTTAAATTCTTAGGTACAGTTATTTCTTATATGATAAAATTATTTAATTTTTATTATTTTACTTTTTCATAATCATTAACAGACTCATAGTCATCTTCATTTAAAAGACTAGCAGCTTCTTTATCAAGTATCATTATAACATCATGATGAAGTAGTAATATAGAAGAAGGAACTTGTGGAGTTACTTGACCATGAACAGTATCATA
Source organism: Romboutsia sp. 1001713B170207_170306_H8 (assembly GCF_015550495.1). Taxonomy (NCBI): domain Bacteria; kingdom Bacillati; phylum Bacillota; class Clostridia; order Peptostreptococcales; family Peptostreptococcaceae; genus Romboutsia; species Romboutsia sp. 1001713B170207_170306_H8. Next base: position 67,629 of record NZ_JADNAX010000004.1, on the reverse strand, counting down.
TATAGCCTTTGCTTTATTTTTTCCACTAGCTAAAAGTAATATCTTTTTACTTTTAAATATAGAACCTATTCCCATAGTAACAGCTTTTGTAGGAACTTCGTCTAAGCTATTAAAAAATCTAGCATTAGCTTCTCTTGTAGACTCATCTAAAGTTACAACATGAGTACCTTTATTAAAGTTTATAGTAGGCTCATTAAATCCTATATGAGCATTGTTTCCTATACCTAAAACTTGTATATCAATACCACCACTATTATTTATACTTTCATCATAAGAGATACATTCATTTTCAATATCACTTGCAAGTCCATCTGGTATATGAATATTTTCTCTAGGTATATTTACATGGTTAAAAAAGTTTTCATCCATAAAATAATGGTAGCTTTGATTATTATCAACCGGAAGTTTATAATATTCATCTAAGTTGAAAGTTTTTACTTTTGCAAAATCTATTAAACCTTCTTCGTACATTTTTATTAAGTTTTTATACATACCCACAGGAGTACTACCTGTAGCAAGACCTAGTATAGAATTAGGTTTTAATATAATTTGACTCCCTACTATTTGTGCTGCTTTTTTGCTTAATGATTCATAATTTTCACAAACTATTATTCTCATATTAAAATACCTCCCAATTTTGATAATTTATAAATATATTTATTGATTTAAATTATTAAAAATTATTTCCCCTTGTGAAATGCTCATATAGCAATTCATTTCTTCATCAAATAGAGCTATATCAGCATCTTTATTTATTTCTAAGCTTCCTTTTTTATCATCAATATTTATTGATTTAGCAGGATTAAGAGAAGCTAGATTAATTGCTTCATATATAGATATATCTGTATTCTTCATAAAGTTATAAACACCTTTATTCAAAGTTAAGACACTTCCTGCTAAATTACCAGAAGCAAGTCTTGCTGCATTATCTTTTACAAAAACATCTTGGCCACCTAAATCATACTTACCATCTGCCATACATCCAGCTCTCATAGAATCTGTAACTAAAACTAATTTATCTTTTCCTTTATTATCAATAACAAATTGATATAAATCAGGATTAACATGTATATTGTCACAAATCATCTCACAGTAAACATCAGTCGTAAGAGCTGCTCCAACTACACCCATCTCTCTATGATTTAAAGGAGTCATAGCATTAAATAAATGAGTTATATTAGAGGCACCATGAGATATAGAAGATTTAGCTTCATTATAAGTTGCATTAGTGTGAGCTAGAGATAAAACAATATCCGTTTTCTCTTTAACTTCTTTTGTAAAATTAAAATCTAAATCTATTTCAGGTGAATAAGAAATTACCTTAATAACATCTGTATAATTTTCTATAAAAGAGAAACTTGGAGATTGAATATATTTATTATTTTGAGCACCTTTATATTTATTATTTATAAAAGGTCCTTCAAGATGGGCACCAACTACCTGAGCACCATTATATTTTCTATTCATAAGTTTTCTTATGTTATCTAAAGCACTATAAATATCATCTTTATCCATAGTCATGGTAGTTGGTAAAAATGAAGTAACTCCTGTTTTCTTTATACTTTCTCCTATAATTTGAACAGCCCTATCATCTTTATCCATAGTATCGAAATTATTGCTACCATGAATATGAATATCTATAAGACCAGGAGAAACATAAAGACCATTTGCATCTATAATTTCTATATCTTTATCAACTTCATCACAAAAATCTACTATTTTTTCATCAAATAAAAGTATTTTGTCTTCTATAACTTTATCTTTTGTTATTATTTTTCCATTAATGATTGCTTTCATAATATTCCCCCTAATTTTTAATATTCATTAAGTATAATTTCGTATTGATGCTTACTTGTTATAAATAAAGAACTAGTATATTCTAGAACCTCATCTTTATCAGTAAAAACAACCCTGTCAATTTTTAATCCAAGAGTGGATAAGTCTACATTTAAAAGCTTTGATTCAGATTTATTTAACATAATAGGATTTATTACCTGTCTAGCTTGTTGAGTTTTATGCATGTACTTTTCTCTATATAGTTTATATAAAGAATTTTCCTCTACAAGAGACTTACTTAAGCCTGGACACATATACTTTGGAATATATATTTTTTCAAGTATAGTAGGCTCATCATCAACAAATCTGATTCTCTCTATTTGAAAAACTAAAAGGTTATCATCTTTTAGCTTTAAGTATTCATTAACTTTATTGCTAGGTTTTGATAATTCAAATTTTAAAATTTCATTTCTTACATTAAGATTATTATACTTTGCTATTTCTGTAAAACCTTGCATTCTTTCATAAGTAAGCTTTTGCTTCTTATAAGAAACAAAGGTGCCTTTGCCTTGGCGTCTTTCTAAAATTCCTTCGTTTACTAAATGCATAATTGCTTTATTAACAGTCATTCTGCTTATATCTTGAATTTTGCAAATATCCCTTTCAGACATTAAGTAATGTCCTTCTTGCAGTTCTTTATTATTAATCATTTCCTTTATTATTTCTGATAACTGAATATATAGAGGTATTTGCGAGTTTTTATCTACTAATTTCATATTTACCACCTTTATGGTATATACCAAATGGTATATACCAATTTTATAATTTAATTATATGATTAAAGTACTTAAAAATCAAGTTTATAAAAGAATATTTACATAAATTTATCTAAACTTGAATAAGAGTTAACAAAAATAAACTATTTATTAACTTAGCCTCCATTGTTAGAGGAATTTTATAAATGTATAATTTAAATACAAGCAAAGAAATATATTTAAGATATTAAAAAGGAGAAATTTATGGAATTATCTATTGGTGAGGTTATATATAAATTAAGAAAAGAAAGAGGAGTCACACAAGAAGTATTAGCAAAAGCTGTAGGTGTTTCAGTTGCGGCAGTTTCTAAATGGGAAAGTAAAAATTCCTATCCAGATATAACTATACTTCCTTCTATTGCTAGATACTTTAATACTACAATAGATAAACTTTTAAGTTATGAAATTGAAATCTCTAATGAAGAAGTTATGAATATAATGAAAGAATGTGCAAGTTTATTTGAAAAAAATAGTCCTGAGAATGCAATGAAAGTTTGTGAATCTTATATAAGACAATATCCAAACAGTATGTTTTTAAAATTTAGAGCAGGTTCTTTATATATGATGTCTATACCTAGTGCATCTAGTGAAGATGAAGCTGAAAATATGTTAAATAGAGCGATAGAATTGTTAGAAGTATCATCTCAAAGTGAAGAATTAGAAATTATCGAAACATCTAAATATATTTTAAGTTCACTATATACAATGAAAAATGAATTTGAAAAAGCTGAAGAAGTAATATTAAGTTTACCTAAAGTAAGTATGGATAGAGATGATATGTTAATTGGACTATACATTAATCAAGATAGAGTAGATGATGCAAAAGAAATTTTAAAGAATTTAACGTATAAAAGAGTAAATAGTGTATTAACTTGTTTAAATTATTACACAACTATATACTTAAAAGAAGATATATCTAAAGCAAAAGAAATTTTAGACATACAAGATAAAGTTATAAAAGTTTTTGGTTTAGATGATATATGTGGAATAGGTAATAACATGACAGCTTCTCATATACATGCTAAAGATAAGAACATGGAAAAGACATTAGAAGCTATTGAAAACATAATAGAAAGTGCAGGAGGGGATTATAATTTAGATAATCATATTTTATTTGATGGAGTAAAATTATTTGAGGGAATACATTCAAAAGAGTATATAGTTTTAAATCTAAAAAAACTTTTAGATGAAAGTATATATGATTTTATAAGAAATGAAGATAAGTACAAAGAAATACTAAGTAAGATAGACGAATTTGGTAAATAAAAGGGGAAATAAATGAAAGAAATTATAGAAGTCTTAATTGGCTTAACATGTGTGTTCTTTATTGGATTTTTAATATCACTATATAATAGCGTAAGGAAAAATAAAAAAATAAAAAAGAAAATAATTGAAAATTACGGTAAAAAAATAGATATAGATGAAGTTGATTTGAAATTTGAAAGTGTATCAAGTTATCACAAGAATAAAGTTAATGATAATATAGAAAGTAAAGATTATAACACAATTGATGATATAACATGGAATGATCTTAATATGAATGATGTATTTAAAAAAATAAATAATACACAAAGTACTGCTGGAGAAGAAGTTCTTTATGACATATTAAGAAGTTCAATTCATAATGAAGAAATTTTAAATAAGAGAGAAATATTAATATCATACTTTGTAAATAATCCAGATGATAGATTTAATATTCAATATACATTATCAAAATTAGGATACAGTAAAGAGTTATACACTTCTAATTGTTTATTCAATAATGGATATGATAACAAGAATAAATTATTAAGATATCAATTATTAGGAAAGTTACCCTTTGCTAGTTTGATTTTAATAATTATTAATCCTTATTTTATCTTCTTAACAATAGGATTTATTTGTTTAAATATTTATATTTCAATTAATGAAGGTAGAAAAAATTATAATACAGAAGGATTTACATATTTGATAAAGGTTTCTAATATTGCTATAAAAATTAAAAATCTAAATATAAAATTTGTAGATGAAAATTTAAATAATATAAACGAAGATTTAAAGAAGATTAAAAGAATAAGAAGAAAAAATATTGGAACAGATCCAAATTCTTTAGTTTCAGAATTAAATGTTTTTAGTGAATATACTAAGATGTTATTTTTATCAGAGCTTATAACTTATGAAAAAGTTAAGAAAAATATTGGTAAGAATAGAGAGTATCTTAAAAATATATTTGAATATGTAGGTACAATAGATGCATTAATTGGGGTTGCATCTTTTAGAGAAAGTTTAGATTATTTTACAATACCAAATTTGACTAAAAGAAAAAACTATATAGAATTTGAAGAAATGTATCATCCATTAATTCAAAATCCTGTAACTAATAGTGGAAGTTTTGAAAAAAGTGCATTGATAACTGGGTCAAATGCATCTGGAAAATCAACATTTATAAAATCAGTAGCCATAAATGCAATTCTTGCTCAAAGTATAAATATTTGTTGTGCAAAAGAATACAATGGGTCTTATTTTAAGATATATACATCAATGGCACTTAAGGATGATGTATTAAGTAAGGAGAGTTACTATATAGTAGAAATAAAATCATTAAAAAGAATCTTAGATTCAATAGATTATAATATACCTACCTTATGTTTTGTTGATGAGATTTTAAGAGGAACTAATACAATAGAGCGTATAGCATCTTCAAGTGAGGTTCTTAGTAGTTTAAGTGAAAATAACTGTACATGTTTTGCAGCAACTCATGATATAGAGCTTACCTATTTATTAGAGGATAAGTTTGATAATTATCATTTTGAAGAAAATATAACTGATAATGATATTAAATTTGATTATAAGTTATATAGTGGAAGAGCTCAAAGTAGGAATGCTATAAAGTTATTAGGATTTATGGGATATAGTGAGGATATAGTAAGTCGAGCTAAGGAAAGAGCAGAGATGTTTGTAGCAACAGGAATATGGTAACTATATTATTTTTATACTAAAAGGTGTATAAACTTATATTTATACACCTTTTAGTTTTGTTAAACTTATTTTTTACAACCTTTTTTAGGTTCTTTAATTCCTTTATAAACTTCATAAGCTCCTACTAAAAGCAAAAATCCACCAAATATTTTTCTTAGAATTTCAGAACTTAGATAATTAGCTAAAAAGGAACCAAATACAGCACCAATAACTCCAAAAACAGCTATAGGAGCTACTAAGCTAAATTCAACTTTTTTATTTTTTATATGTATTATAAGAGCAAAAATAGTCATAGGAATAGATGATAGTAAATTAACACTTTGTGCAATCTTGGGATTTATAGATGCAAATAAAACTAAAGCAGGTATTAAAATAGTTCCACCGCCCATACCCATACCACCTATAATTCCAGCGAAAAATCCGATTATACCAATTAACATACTAGAACACCATCCTTAAGGCTGCGATTATCATAACAATTCCAAAAGAAATTCGAAGAAATTTACCCGTAACCTTACATAATAATTTTGCACCAATAATACCACCTATAATACTTCCTATAGCTGCTTGTATAGTTAATTTTATATCGTAAGTACCTTTTGAAATATAAATTATAGAACTTGTAGTTGATAAAAATATTATTATAGCAAGAGCTGTTGCATGAGATTTATGTTCTTCAACTTTTAAGAAGTTATTTAAAATAGGAACTAAAAGAGTACCTCCTCCAGAACCAAAAACACCATTTATAAAACCAGTAAATAAACCGATTACTGTATTTTTTATATTAAAGTTAAAATATTTACTCTTTATAATTATCACCTTCCTTAAAATCTAGTTTGTACATAATTATTGAATTATATTTATATTGAAGTGGTAAAACTTAATATATAAATCTTTTTATAAAATAAATTGGAATACTAGATTATGGAAATCATTAAAAATTATGTGCTATAATTATTTCAGATGAAAAATAGGGAGGAATAATAACAATGGACGCAAGTTTAAAAACAGATATAGAGTTAAAAATAGAAAAAACTGTACAATGGCTTAGAGATAAAGTTGAAGAAGCTAATTGTAAAGGTTTAGCTGTAGGGGTTTCTGGAGGAATAGATTCTGCAGTTGTTTCTTATCTTATAAAAAAGGCTTTTCCAGATAATTCAATAGGGGTAATAATGGAGATAAAAAGTAATCCTCAAGATAAAAAAGATGCTTTAAAAGTTATAAATGGATGCGGGATAAAACATATTGAGCTTGATTTAACTGATGAGCAAGAATGTATATTAAACAAAGTAATGGGTCAACTAAAAGAAGTTGGGGTATACAATGAAAATAATCAAACAATATCAGATGCAAACTTAAGAGCTAGAGTTAGAATGAGTACTCTTTATACTGTAGCAAATAATTTAAACTATTTAGTTGTAGGAACTGATAATGCAGCTGAAGTTTATACAGGATACTTCACAAAATACGGAGATGGTGGAGTTGATTTAGTACCTATAGCAAATATAACTAAAGCAGAAGTTTATGAATGGGCAAAAGTATTAGGTGTTCATGAAGATATAATAAACAAAGCGCCATCAGCAGGACTTTGGGATGGACAAACTGATGAAAAAGAAATGGGAACTACATATAAAATGATAGATGCAGTTGTAGAAGGAAGATTAGATGAAGTTCCACAAAAAGACTTAGAGGTAATAGAAAGATTACATAGAATAAGTGCACATAAGAGAGCGGTTGCACCTGCACCACCTAAGTTCTAATTTACTAAAATAATTATTTGTGATAAAATTTATAGGTAAATTACAATTAAACTATTAAATTATACGGAATACATTAAGCTATATTTAATATATTCTATAAAATAAAGGAGTGGCATTATGGGACGTATAGGAAACATAATCAACAGAAAAGGTAAACAAGACGCTAAAAGAGCGAAGATATTCACTAAGCATGCTAGAGCAATAGCTGTTGCAGCTAAAGAAGGTGGACCAGATCCAGAATACAATGCAGCACTTAAAACTGCTATAGAAAAAGCTAAAGCTGATAACATGCCTAATGATAACTTAGAAAGAGCTATAGCAAAAGGAGCAGGCGGTGGAGCTAACGAAAACTTCGAAACTATAGTTTATGAAGGATATGGACCAGGAGGAGTTGCAGTTATAGTTGAAACTTTAACTGATAACAAAAACAGAACAGCTGGTAACGTAAGATACTACTTCGATAAGAACGGTGGTAACTTAGGAACAAGTGGATGTGTATCATTCATGTTCGATAACAAAGGACAAATATTAATAGAAGCTAACGATGATGTTACTGAAGATGAATTAATGGAAATAGCTTTAGAAGCTGGAGCGGAAGATTTCATAGCTGAAGAAGATGGATATGAAGTTGTAACTGCACCAGAAGATTTTGCAGCAGTTAGAGATGAATTAGCAGCTAAAGGATATGAATTCATATCTGCACAAGTTAAGTTAATACCTCAAACTACTACAGAATTAACTGATGAAACTCAATTAAAGAACATGAACAAGTTAGTTGATATGTTAGAAGATGATGACGATGTTCAAAATGTTTACCATAACTGGGAAATAGCTGAGTAATTTATAAAGATCAGTCATACCAATGGTTTGAAGGCGATATAATTGATGAATGATTGTGAAAATTACAATTGTTATGACAAATATTTGATATTTCGTATGAAAATATAATGAAATACATTTAGAGTGTTAAGATAAACAAAAACACCTCTAATTATGATGTATAGAGAAATCTATATTAAATAATTAGAGGTGTTTTTTGCGTATAGATAATGTTTATAAAGAATATATTTACGAAATTAAAATTAGAAATTATACGAATAGAACAATTAAGGGATATAAAAATAACCTAAATAAATTTTTTACTTATTGCTATAAAGAAGAATATTGATTAAATATTGCTAAAAAAGTTGAGTTTTTAAGGTAAAAAACTATAATAAGATATGTTATCGTGTACATAATAAGCTTCTTTATTTTTTTGTATTTATAAATCGTTTTTTAAAAAAAGAGCTTTTTGGGGCATTTAGCAACACAATGTGTGCAACGAACACAAATATTATGATCAATACTCCAATTTTTATCTTTTCTAGAAACAGTTATTGCGTTAACCGGACATGTTTTTTCGCATAAAGTACAATGAGTACATTTATTGCGGTTATATGATATTTGTCCTCTAGATTCAAATAATTTTCTTAATACCTTAAGTTGTGCTATTTTTCTTTTGAAATTTGAATATAAATAGATAAAGAAATCATATCTGAAATGGATGTTTTATTTGCAAAAGCTGAAGAAAGAAAAAATTTAGTTAACGAGAAAATTTTGAATCAAATAATTAAGAGAAATTGTGCTTTAAAGGATATTTCAATTACAGAATTTCATGTAATCTCATGTATTGGAAATGAAAAAGAAGTTAATGGAATTAAAATTTCTGAGAAAATAGGAATGACTAGAAGTGGTGTTTCTAAAGTTGTATCAAGTTTAATAAAAAAAGAACTTATTACATCCTATAAAGATGATGTAAATAAAAAGAAAATTTTCTATAAATTAACACCTTTAGGTGAAACGATTAATGAAATACACAATGATAAGCATGAAGAAAGAGATAGAGAACTTATCAATAGAGTTAATAAATATACTAAACAAGAGAAAGATATAATACTAAAGTTTATAATCGGAATTATTTCTATCCAATAATTATATGGGTTTGATATAAAGTATATTCCAATTTCTTTATTTTCATAGCATATACAATCCATATCTTTACGTAGATTATATGCCCTTCAAAAACTTCTACTCATAATGCTATATGGAATTCATTATCTCCTAAGTTATACGGTCTGTCCCAATCTCTAAGCCATATCAATTCTAATTCATGAGTGGTTTCACCATCTCCTAAATATACTAATATAAAACTTCCACCTTCGGCTACTTTTTTATTAGTTTCTTTTAATCCTAATGCTTTTTCATAAAATTCAAGACTCTTTCAAGATTTAACACATTAAAATTGTTATGACAAAATTTAAATTTCATTTGTATATCATCCAAATTTCTTCTTATTTTTAGATTATATATATCAATTAGTCAATGAAAATAAACATATTATATCTATAGGGACATTTATCCATTCTTATTCATTGCTAAAATAGGTATAAATTTATCTGATAATTTTTTAGATTTACTTAAAAGAGAAATGTAGATGATATCAAATACGGAACAAAAAATACCACAAACTAAAACAAGTGTATTATACTCTAATATTCCAAATAAAATAGTCGGAGCTAATGTTCCAATCCACTTAGCATAAGCTAGTACTAAAGATTGTCCATTCATATTTCCCCTTTTTATATACATATCTATAAACATTACTGACATAAGTAAATTTTGTAAAAAGGCAGAGTATTTTGCTCCCATTATAAATCCAAATTCTTTTATGAATACGTACTGTAAAGCAAAGCAACATATTATAACTAACATAGTCCATGCAGGGAAATACTTTTGATTTATTGATTTAGGAAACTCATTTTTACCATATTTAAAATAAGTAAATAATATAATTATATCTAGAATTACCCATGATGCATTAAAATATGCCTGAATTAAATTTAGACCCTCTAAAGGACCATGAGCAGCTAGAAATATATCCGAAAAACTATAAATAGCTTCCCATGCAAGGTTTAGCCCTAATGCGAATAAAGGCATTGCATATGTCTTTTCTTTAAAGCCTAATCTAATACATTCCTCATAAACAATAATCCAACCTATACCACTCAAAACAGTTAAAAATGTTTCCATTAAGTTCTACCTCCATAAATAACCAAAATATTGACATGTGTCTAAGTTATGCTATGATTATAAAAACAACATTTACACATGTCAATATTATTGAGATAAGTTAGACATTTAAGGAGGTTATGTCTATGTATAAAGGGAAGAATCCAACAGCATTGCAATCACAGGAAATGATTATTAAAGGGATGCTTTCTATAATGGAAACTAAATCATTTGAATCAATAACGATAAAAAGTATATGTGAATATGCGCTTGTATCACGACAAACATTTTATTCACTTTTTGATTCTAAAGAGGAGGTACTGGAACTTCATTTTGATAAAATGTTTAAATTATTTATAGAAAGATTCACTAGTAAAAATATTAATACGATAAGTGATATATGTTTTGAATTTATGACATATATCGAGGGCGATAAAGATTTTATTGAATTACTTGTCAATAATAATTTAACATATATAATGACAGTGAAATTTGAGCAATATCTTATTAAAATAGGACGGATATTAAATGATGATAATAAATATATGCATGAATATGCGATGGCATTTATGGCTGGTGCTTTAGTTGAAATTATAGCTAGATATATAAGAAATGGAGAGAATATAGAACCAGAGAATCTTGCATTTCTTATAGAAAAGATATTAAAGGGTGAATATTTTATAATTCGCTAGGATTATTTATTACTATTAACTCCTCCTTAAAATACATTTAAAATATTATAGTAAAAGTTATGATTTTTGAACAATATAAAAAGTGTCACTACTGTACCGTATAGATACTCTAGTAAGTGTTCAAAAAACGTAGGTATATTACAATACCGTCAAAACAAATTGCCAAATATAAAACTGAACAAAAATAAATAAAAATATAAAAATGTAAAAAACACTATCTATTATTTTTTAACTATGCTATAATAATATTTGTAGAGATACACAAATAATTTAAAAGAGACCTAGAAATAGGTTCACAGGAGTAATTTTTAATGAATAATGGAATAGTAAAATGGTTTAACAATGAAAAAGGATTTGGTTTCATATCAGTAGAAGGTGGAGATGATGTATTCGTACATTTTTCAGCTATACAAACTGATGGGTTTAAATCATTAGAAGAAGGTCAACAAGTAAACTTTAATATAGTTAAAGGTGCTAGAGGTCCTCAAGCAGAGAATGTAACTATATTATAATATATATATATGTTCGTGAAAAAGACACATTGCGTGTCTTTTTTTATGTTTAAATTTACAAAGGAGTTATAACTTAATTAAATATTATAACTTTTCAATTTATTTATTCTAGCTAGTCTAGGTAGGTCTATTAAAAATATAGGTTATTATGATAAAAATTTGTATGAAGAATTAAAGTGTAGAATATAAAAATAAAAAATTTAAATATGAAAAAAATAGATAATGACTTATATTTGAATGTTCATCGTTGTGCAAAAGTCATTATCTATTTCTTATTTTAAATACGATATTGTAAAAATTAAACTAATGTTTTGAATTCATATCCGTTATCTTTAAAGTATTTTATTATTTGTGGTAAAGCTTTTGCAGTTTCTTCTTTTCCGTAAGTATCATGCATTAATAAAACTACCATTTCTTTACCTTCAGAAGTTTTTATAGCTTCTTGAGTTAATTCATCAGCATTTTTTCTTCTACCTTCAGCATCTTTATTTAGAGCGTTCCAATCAATAGAAGCCATATTGTTTTCATCTAAATAAGCATCTAATGGATCCATACCTCTCCAAGACATATGTCCACCTGGGCATCTTATAACTCTTGTTGAGAAGTACTTACCAAGAGTATCTTTTAATAATTCGTCCGTTTTAGCAAAATCAGCTTTAAAAGCGTCTAAATCTAATGTTTTATTTGGATAAAGAGTTTTATAATCATGGCTGTATGAATGATTAGCTATAGCATGTCCATTAGCAAGCTCTTCTTTTAATAATTCTTTAGCTTTATCTCCACCACGTTCAATATTTTGACCAGTAACAAAGAAAGTAGCATGAACATCATTTTCTTTTAATATTCTTAAAACTTCAGGCGTAACAGTTGTAGATGTTCCATCATCAAATGTTAAAAATACAACTTTTTCTCCGTTATTAGAGTAGTCATATGAATTTAACTTTTCTTCAACCTTTTTAGCATCATATGAATACTTCTTAGCATCATTGTTACAGCCAACTATATATTTTTTCTTTTCTTCTTCTTCCTTACGTTTCTTTTCAGCTAAGGCCTTAGCTTCTTCTTCTTTACGTTTTTCCTCTAGTTTTATAGCTTGTTGTTCTTGGATGAATTTTGTAGCTGCAGAAACGACTTTAACTCCTCCAAACACAATGGTAAGTGCAACTAATAAAGTCAGAATACGATTAGGCCTTATAGATCTTTTCTTTTTTTGAGAAAAAATATTTTTATTATTCATAATAATTACCCCCTCAATATTAATTTGTCGAATATTTATACTTATATTATATATCTTGTAGATGGGATGGTCTATTGTAGAAATACTTACAATTTTGTAACTAACTTCTATATAAAGAAATACTATATTAAATGAAAATAAAAAATGAGTATCAAAAATTTAGATACCCATTTCTTTTATTTCAATTTATTTAATTATTTGCGAAGATTACATTTGATTTACTTAATTTATTAAAGTATTTTTTAGTATAAGTAAATAGAAATTGCATCATAGGTCCTATTGTAAATATGATTATGATACTTCCAACACCAACAGGTCCTCCTAAAAGTAAAGCTATAATAAGACCACTAGTTTCAGATACTATTTTTCCAGTCATTAAAGATAATTTAAATTTAGACTTAATCGCCAGCATAAAATAATCTAAAGGGGTATTAGGTAACTCAGAAACTAGGTATATAGAAATACCTAAAGATATAATCGGTAATGAAATTAAGAATAATATAAACTCCATTGAAGATGTGCTTACATTAATTCCGTTAAATACCACAAATCCTAAATCTACAAACACACCTAAAACTAAAGATGTTATTAGTGGAGTTATTTTAGGGAATTCTTTATTTAAAATACCACTAATAATTAAGTTTAGTATAGCAACTATATTCATACAAGTTCCAACTGATAAATTCAGGTGATAGCTTACCCCTATATTAACAGCATCCCAAGGTCCTGCACCAAAGTTAGATATAGCATTTAGTGCTATACCAAGTCCCATTATACAAAGACCAACTACATAAAATAAAACTCTAAATATGTTTTCTTTCTTTTTAAAGTTAAATTTATTAATCATAATATTATTCCTTTCTATTTATAATATAGATTTAATAATTTATATCCTAACATTGGATATGGATATAATCAAGTGTTTGGGTTACTAAGCATTTGCTTAGAAAATCATTTGATGTTGTTTAAGAAAATTTGTTGATATACAATTATATTGATATAAATATAAAGGGGGAAGTAGAGATGTATCTTTGCATTGATGATGATTTGCCAGGATGGTTAAAATTTGATTTAAAAAGAGAAGAAGGGATATGTAAATGTAAGAAAAATTTTAATATAATTCATGAAGAAATGTTAAAAACAAAGCTTAAAAGAGATGAGGAATATGAGAAATTAAATACATTTATATTTGAAGATGCTACTTATTATGTAAAATGTAGTGAGTGTGGGAAATTGTATAAGATACATATAAAATATGAAGGAAGTAAAAAAGATGATATAACGTCTATAGAAAGTATAAAAGAGATAACTCCAGAGTACATAAATCTTAATGTTAAAAGTAAAGAAAAAGAAGATGCAATTTATAATATGGGATATAAGGATTTGATAGTTGAAGTATTTAAAAGTATAGATAATGATGATAGAAAAGAAGTTCAATATAATGTAACTAATAATCAATTTATGATGCAAGTTTAAATAATTCTAAATACTAAAAGAGCAACCTTAAATTATTAAATTTAAAGTTGCTTTTTTATATATTTAGAATTATTTACATTTAAAGCTTGAACAATATGTTTCAGAGTATAAATTAGCTCTACCAACATTTGAAGTTACTGCTATATCATTTAAAGCACATATATTTCCTGCATTATAAGCACAAGTTTTAACATTACATCCAATTATGTTGCAAGGTCCATCGTTATTAGTGTTATTAGTTAATGTACTATATGTAGATTGATCTAAAAATGAGCTACAGCAAGTATGATTACTTGTACGAGCTTTCTTTCCATTTACAGAAATTTTATTTGCATAACATATACCACTGTCGTTATGAGAACAGTTAATTACATTACATCCAATTCTAGCCATTATATTACCTCCTAACAATTATTACTCATTAAGAAGTATTGCCAAATTAATAAAAAATATATCATTAAAAAGTAAAATAGCTATCCTATATTTTGTCTAAGTAAAAATTTGTAAACAAAATTATAGGTAGCTAATATAAAATAAGTTTAAATAGAATTAGTTAATTATCGTACTGAAATAGCTTATTGAAGATATCTTCGTCCATTAAAGCTTTTGCGACTAACTTAGATGAAGATGGATATGATTTTAGAAGTGGTAAAATTTCAAATAATTCATCTTCGTAACTTGAAAAAGTCAATATTTCATTATTTAAAACCTTTTTAGAAAAACTATCCGTAAAATCTTTTATTTTTAAGAAATCTTCAAGTGTAAGCTCACAAAAAACAGATGCTTTATGTTGAGGTTGTTTTAAAAATAATATATTTTGTTTAAACTCTAAAAACTCAATTTTATTATAAATTGTTTTTATATATGGTGAGTCCAAGAAACCACCTCCTTAAAAATTAAACTCTAGATGATACCTTATAATATGCATAATTAATTTAAATGGAAACAAAAATATTTATATAGTATTACTAATTTTTCCTTTTATGTATAAAAAAGTATCATGTGGACAAAATTCTTAATAAAAGGAGGTATGATAAATGTTCGAAGAAAAAAAATCGTTTCCTTGGAAAATACCAGCTTTAGTTTTAGTCTGCGTATTGGTATTAAGCAGTGGAATTTATATAGGTGTAAAATCAAGAAAAGCTAACACATCACCAACTAGCCAATTAACAACTAAAGAATCAAATGGTACAGAGAAAACAACTGAAGCTTTTGGATTAAATAAAAACTGTGAAATATGGGTACAGACAGTTTCTAATGATAGTGATTCAAAGTCATCACCTGTTATGATTGGAACAGTTCCAGATGAATTACTAGACAAATCTGAATCTGAAATAATATCATACTTTGAAGATAAGTATCCAAATAGAGAGGTTGAAAGTATAAGCAAATATGAAATAGTCTTAAAAGAAGGACAAGATGTATCATATGATGTAACTAAAGCCAATAAATATTCAGTTGAAAGTAATAGTGGATATGTAGGAATTTATAAGTATGATAAAGATGGTAAGAAATCTTTAGTAGAAGAAACTGAGATAGATGTAGATGCATTACCAAGAACAGTACAAGATGAATTACAACAAGGTATAGTAGTTAACTCACAAGATGAAGCATATACAAAACTAGAGGATATGAGCAGTTAAATATAAATAGATATTCTTATAGGAGGAGATTTTTGATATCCAAACTAAAGAATATCTATTTTTTTATGATATAATATAAGAACATCAGTTTTAATGAGAGAGATTAGGAGATAATATTTAATCATGATAATACTAGGAATAGATCCAGGTATAGCAATAGTAGGTTATGGAATAATAGAATATAAAAATAATAAGTTCAGAGTTATAGACTATGGTGCTGTAACAACTCCTGCTGGCATGGATATGCTAAAAAGGTTAGAACTTGTTTATAAAGGAATTGATATTCTTATAAAGAAGTACAATATAGATGAAGTTGGAATAGAAGAACTATTTTTCAATAAAAACGTAAAAACAGCAATTACAGTAGCTCAGGCAAGAGGAGTCACTATGCTTGCTTGTGCACATAATGGAAAGCCAGTATACGAATATACACCTCTTCAAGTAAAACAAGGGGTTGTAGGTTATGGTAGAGCTCAAAAGGCTCAGGTACAACAAATGGTAACATCATTTTTAAATTTAAAAGCAGTACCTAAGCCAGATGACGTAGCAGATGCATTAGCAGTTGCAATATGTCATGCTCATGCAAATAGACTAGAAAAAACGCTAAAAAACATAGGGGGCAAGTATGTATAGTTATATAAAAGGAACAATAGAAGAACTTTACTTAGATCATATAGTAATAGATAATAATAATATTGGATATAGAATAAACGTATCATCAAACACATTAAAGGATTTACAATTAGGAAATATGGCTAAAATATATACTAAGTTAATTGTAAGAGAAGATGATATGAGCTTATGTGGTTTTTCTACAAAAGAAGAGCTAGAAATGTTTGAACTATTAACATCTGTATCAAAAATAGGACCTAAAGTAGGTCTTGGAATATTATCCTTCGCATCTCCACGACAACTAGGTGCTTATATAGTAAGTGAGGACATAGCAAAAATGTCAAAAGCACCAGGTGTTGGGAAAAAAACAGCGGAAAGAATAATCTTAGAATTAAAAGATAAAATAGATAAACAAAACATAGAGTTTGAACCAACATTATTATCTCAAGCGCCAATAGCAGTATCACAAGATGAAGCAGTAGATGCTTTAGTAGCACTTGGATACTCATCTCAAGAAGCAAAAGAAGCAGTAGAAAAATGCAAAAAAAGTGGTCTAAATACGGAAGATATAATAAAGAAATCTTTATCATATCTAATGAGTCAAAGCTTAAGATAATAGATTAAAATTATTAAAGGTAAAAAAGCACCTTCGGTAAAACCATAAAATAAATAATTGAATAGTCTAAATATAATTATTTGTATATACTTTGAAAATAAAAATTTGAGGTCAAAACAGAGGCCCAACGGCCAGAATAAAAAGCAAAAACAAAGAAAAAACCCACACAAAACAAAAATTGATAATTAATCAGTAAATTAATAACTAATACAATTATTATAAATTTGTAGTAAGGGGACCTCAAAATTTATCTCGGTACTTATGGGGTAGATAGGGGAAAGAGAAAAATGTAAGTCATTTGCAAGACGCTTTTTGTCTTGCATGCCTTATATTTTACTCGTCCCCTATCTACCCCAGGTTACCCGAAAAAAAGAAAGGGGAAAACAATGTTTGAAGATGAAGATAGGATAATAACATCATCGATGCAACACGAAGATGTTGATATAGAAAATAGTTTAAGACCAAAATCATTATCAGATTATCTAGGTCAAGAAAAAGCAAAAGAACAGCTATCTATATTCATAGAAGCAGCAAAAAGTAGAAACGAACCCTTAGACCACGTATTATTATACGGACCACCAGGGCTTGGAAAAACTACTTTATCAAGCATAATTGCTAACGAAATGGGTGTTAGCTTAAGAATAACTTCAGGACCAGCCATTGAAAGAGCAGGAGACCTAGCAGCAATACTTACAAACTTAAATGAAAATGACGTACTATTTATAGATGAAATACACCGTATAAATAGAAGTGTAGAAGAAGTTTTATATCCAGCTATGGAAGATTATTGTTTGGATATAATTATAGGTAAAGGTCCTTCAGCAAGAAGTATAAGACTTGATTTACCTAAATTTACACTAATCGGTGCTACAACAAGAGCTGGTATGCTTACAAATCCACTAAGAGATAGATTTGGAGTAATATGCAAGCTTGACTACTATACTGTAGACGAATTAGCTCAAATTGTTATGAGATCAGCTGAAATATTAGGTGCTGAGATACAAATTGGTGGAGCTACAGAAATAGCAAGGCGTTCAAGAGGAACACCAAGAATTGCAAATAGATTGTTAAAAAGAGTTAGAGACTATGCTCAAGTAAGAGCAGATGGAAATATAACTGATGAGGTTGCTCACAAAGCTTTAGAACTTTTAGGAGTAGATAGTTTAGGTCTAGATTATGTGGATGAAAAGCTACTTAGAACGATAATTGAAAAGTTTAGAGGAGGACCAGTTGGTTTAGATACACTAGCTGCATCTATTGGTGAAGATAGAAATACAATAGAAGATGTTTATGAGCCGTACTTACTTCAATTAGGATTTATAAATAGAGGTCCTAGAGGAAGAATAGCTATGCCTTTAGCTTATGAGCATCTTAATATAGAAATGCCTAAGAAGTAATTTTATCAAAGAATGCAAATATCATAGAAAAAAGTTAAATTCTTTGATATTATAAATAGTATAATTTTTGAAAGGAAGTTTATTAACATTGAAGACAAGCGACTTTTATTTTGATTTACCAGACGAGTTAATTGCTCAAGTTCCAATATTAGATAGATCAAGTTCTAAGCTAATGGTACTAGATAAAGAAACTGGTAAAATAGAGCATAAGATATTTAAAAATGTAATAGACTATTTAAATCCAGGAGATTGTTTAGTATTAAATGATACTAGAGTTATACCTGCAAGATTAATAGGCGAAAAGGTTGATACTGGAGGAAAAATAGAATTTTTATTACTAAAGAGACATGAAGATGATACATGGGAATCTTTAGTTAAACCAGGAAAGAGAGCTAAAGTAGGAACTAAGTTTTCTTTTGGAAATGGAAAATTAATAGGAGAAGTTGTTGGTTTAGGTCCAGAAGGTTCTAGAATAGTAAAATTCCATTATGAAGGAATTTTCGAAGAAGTTTTAGATGAATTAGGAAATATGCCTCTTCCACCATATATAACAGAAAGATTAGAAGAAAGAGAAAGATACCAAACTGTTTATTCTAAACATAATGGATCTGCAGCTGCACCAACAGCAGGACTTCACTTTACAGAAGAGTTATTACAAAAGATAAAAGATAAGGGTGTTGATATTGCCTTTGTAACATTACATGTAGGATTAGGTACATTTAGACCAGTTAAGGTTGATGATGTATTAGAACATGAAATGCATTCGGAATATTATGTGGTAACTAAAGAAGCAGCTGACAAAATAAATAAAGCTAAAGAAAATGGTAATAACGTTATTTGTGTAGGAACTACAAGTTCAAGAACTGTAGAATCAGTTGCAACTGATGATAACAGGGTTAAAGAAGGTAGTGGATGGACTAGTATATTTATATACCCAGGTTATAAATTTAAAGTAGTTGATAAGCTTATAACTAATTTCCATTTACCTGAGTCTACACTTATAATGTTAGTCAGTGCATTAGCTGGAAAAGAAAACGTACTTAATGCATATAATGTAGCAGTACAAGAAAAGTATAGATTTTTCAGTTTTGGAGATGCAATGATAATTAAATAGGGGGACAAAATGAAAAATAGTATAGATAAAAGCAATTTATCTCTTAGAATAGCATATGTATTTGAATCTATTCTTGCCATGGTTTGTTTGCTTGCAATATTTTTAGGAACAATTGACGTATTAAGAATGATTTGGGATGCTTATATAGTTAACTTCCAAACGCCAGTTGATTACACTGAACTAAACAGTTTATTGGGGCAAATATTACTTCTAGTCATAGGAGTAGAGTTAGTAGTAATGCTATCTCTTCACTTACCAGGTGCATTATTAGAAGTTCTTTTATATGCTATAGCAAGAAAATTACTTTTATTACCAAAAACTGCAGGTATGGGAGATTTACTATTAGGTATAATTTCTATAGCAGGACTATTTGCTATTAGAAAATACTTATTAACAAATGATAATAGCACAATGAATGTGACAAGTATACATTACGATGAAGAAGAGGAACATGACGTAAAAGAATAATAAAGTACCTCTTATTCAAAGACTGAAATAAGGAGAGACAAAATGAGCGCAATAAGATACGAACTTATAAAAACTTGTAAGCAAAGTGGAGCAAGACTTGGTAGACTTCATACTCCACATGGTGTAATAGAAACACCAATATTTATGCCTGTTGGAACTCAAGCAACAGTAAAATCAATGACACCAGAAGAATTAAAAGAAATAGGATCTCAAATAATATTAAGTAATACTTATCACTTATATATGAGACCAGGACATGAGTTAATAAAAGAAGCAGGTGGACTTCATAAGTTTATGAACTGGGATAAGCCAATACTTACAGATAGTGGTGGATTCCAAGTATTTAGTTTAGGGCCACTTAGAAAAATAACTGAAGAAGGTGTTCACTTTAGATCTCATTTAGATGGTTCAAAACATTTTATAAGTCCAGAAAAAGCTATGGAAATACAAAATGCTTTAGGATCAGATATAATGATGGCATTTGATGAATGTGCACCATATCCAGCTGATAGAGATTACGTAAAGAAATCTTTAGAAAGAACTACTAGATGGCTACACAGATGTAAAGAAGCTCATAAAAATACAGAAAACCAAGCATTATTTGGTATAATCCAAGGTGGTATGTATAAAGACCTAAGAGAGCAATCAGCTAAAGAAGTATTAGCTGTTGATTTACCTGGGTATGCAATAGGAGGTCTTTCAGTTGGAGAACCTAAGCATTTAATGTATGAAGTATTAGAATATACTACACCTTTAATGCCAGTTGATAAACCAAGATACCTAATGGGTGTTGGTTCACCTGATGACTTAATTGAAGGAGTTATAAGAGGAGTAGATATGTTTGACTGCGTACTTCCAACTCGTATAGCAAGAAATGGTACTGCTATGACTAGTCAAGGTAAGGTTGTTGTTAGAAATGCAAAATATGCAAAAGACTTGACTCCACTTGATCCAGAGTGTGATTGTTACTGCTGTAAAAACTATACTAGAGCTTATATAAGACACTTAGTTAAGGCTAATGAAATACTAGCATCTAGACTTATAACTACACATAACTTACACTTCTTATTAAAATTAATGGAACAAGTAAGACAGGCAATAAGAGAAGACAGATTATTAGATTTTAGAGCGGAATTTTTCGAAAAATACGGGTATGAATTATAATCATTTTAATATATAATATTTATTATATTAGAATTTAATAAAGGAGATGAACTAATATGCAACAATGGATAACTGTGATAATAATGTACATAGCAATATTTGCTGTATTCTATTTCCTATTTATAAGACCTCAAAAGAAGAAAGAAAACAAATTAAAAGAAATGAGAAATAACTTAGCAGTAGGAGATAAAGTTACTACTATAGGTGGTATAATAGCAAATGTTGCTAAAGTTGAAGAAGATTCAGTAATACTAGAGATAGGACCAAATAGAACTAAAGTACCATTTGAAAAATGGGCTATAGGAACTGTTGAGCCAAAAAAAGAGCAAGCTTAATAATTTGTAATTTTTAAACCTTTCCTTGAATATATATTTTTCGAGGGGAGGTTTTTTTATGGAAAAAACAAATCATGTTTTAAAAGGTTTAGGATATTCTTACATATTAACTCTAATAGTACTTTTACTATATAATTTAGTTCTAACATTTACAACTGTATCAGGGAATACAATTGCAATGGTAACTGCATTTATAACAACTGCATCAGCTGCATTTGGAGGCTTTTATACTTCTCAACATATAAAGGAAAAAGGACTTATATATGGGTTAATAGTAGGTTTAATGTACATAGTGTGTCTTATAATGATAGTTTATCTAGCTCAAGAGAATTTTACTTTTGATATTGACATGCTATATAAGACAGTATTTACTACACTAGCTGGTGGAATAGGTGGCGTTTTAGGTGTTAACTTCAAATAAATTCCACAAAAGGAATAAATTGTGATATAATCTAAAAAGATTTATAACAATAGGAGGTAATTTAAGATGGAAAAGAAACATGTAAAAACTTTATCTCAAGCTACATTAAAAAACAGTGCTGCTAAAGGTGGATGTGGAGAATGTCAAACATCTTGTCAATCAGCTTGTAAAACTTCTTGTACAGTAGCTAACCAAGAGTGCGAAAGATAGTAGAGTAATTATTATTGGACGTAGGCCGCGGGGATGCCATGAACGTGAATTTACCACTCAATCAAGCCAAAGTGCGGCTTGAAAATGAGTTGTAAATTTCACATTTCATGTCACCCCGCTAGGGCGTTCGACCAATTATAAATTTTACTTTTATGAATAAGAAGAGAAGAGTGGAGTTATCAATATTTGATAACTCTTTTTCATTATTGATTAGCTTTTGTAGAAGATATATAATAGGTATTGGTGTTTAGTAACATTAGAGGGAAAATGTGTTGATATATAGATTGAAATGGTTTTGATAATTGAGTGTTGATATTTTACATATAAATTAAAAAGACTAGTATTATTTTTTAGGAGGAGTTTGTGTATGAGTATGATACATAAGTTTTCAATGAACGGATATAATATCGTTCTTGATGTAAATGGTGGAGCAGTTCATGTTTTAGATGATGTTGCTTACAGAGTGTTAGATTTTTATAAAGATAAGTCTAGAGAAGAGATAGTTGAAGCTTTAAAGGATGAATATAGTGCTGAGCAAGTTTTAGAGTCTTGCGATGAAATTGCTAACTTAGAAGAAGAAGGTCTTTTATATACTGAGGAAGTATACAGTACTCATCCTAGCTTTGTTGATAGAAAGAAAGTTGTTAAAGCTATGTGCTTACATGTTGCTCATGATTGTAACTTAAAGTGTAAATACTGCTTTGCAGCTCAAGGTGATTTCGGTGGAGCTAAGGAAATGATGAGCTTTGAGGTTGGTAAAAAGGCAATAGATTACTTAATAGCTAACTCAGGTAATAGAAGAAACTTAGAGATAGATTTCTTCGGTGGAGAGCCTTTAATGAACTTTGATGTAGTTAAGCAATTAGTTGATTACGGAAGAAGCGTTGAAAAGGAACATGGAAAAAATATAAGATTTACTATAACTACTAATGGTATTTTATTAGATGATGAAAAAATAAAATATATAAATGAAAACATGCATAATGCAGTTTTAAGTTTAGATGGTAGAAAATCTGTAAATGATAATATGAGACCTACTTTAAACGATAAAGGAAGTCATGATGTAATATTACCTAAATTTAAAAAGCTTGTAGATGAAAGACCAAAGGATAAGTACTACTATATAAGAGGTACTTTCACTAGAGAAAACTTAGATTTTTCTGAGGATGTTATGTACTTTGCAGAACAAGGATTCAAGTTAACTTCAATAGAACCTGTTGTTGGTGATGAATCTAATCCATATGCTTTAAGAGAAGAAGATTTACCAAAGGTATTTGAAGAGTATGAAAAGTTAGCTGTTGAGTACGCTGATATGCAAGTTAAAGGTGATGATTTTAAATTCTTCCACTTTATAGTTGATTTAAATCAAGGTCCTTGTGTAATAAAGAGAATAACAGGATGTGGAGCAGGTAATGAGTACTTAGCTATAACTCCAAACGGAGATATATTCCCATGTCACCAATTTGTTGGAAATGATGAGTATAAATTAGCTAATATAATGGATGAAGAAGTAGTTCTTCCACTAGATATAACTAATAAGTTTAGAAATGCTCATGTTTACAGCAAAGAAGAATGTATGAATTGCTGGAATAAGTTCTATTGTTCTGGTGGATGTCATGCAAATGCTATGAACTTCAATGGTGATGTTATGAAGCCATATGAACTTGGATGTGAAATGCAAAAGAAACGTACTGAGTGTTCTATAATGATACAAGCAAAGAAAATGTTAGAAGGGAAGTAATAACCCATGATAAAAGCATTCAATGGAATTGAACCTAATATTGATGAGTCTGTTTTTGTAGCAGGAAGTGCTGATATAATAGGAGATGTTACAATAAGTAAAAATGCGAGTATATGGTACAATGCTGTTATTAGAGGTGATGAACAACCGATAACTATTGGAGAAAATACAAATATCCAAGATGGTTCAGTTGTTCATACTGGATATAATGAACCTACACGAATTGGAAACAATGTTACAGTAGGCCACAAAGCATTAGTTCATGGATGTAAAATTGGAGATAATACTTTAATTGGTATGGGAGCTATAGTTTTAGATGGTGCTGAAGTTGGTGAATTTACTTTACTTGGTGCAGGAAGTTTAGTTCCTCCAGGTAAGAAAATTCCATCTGGTGTACTTGCTATGGGTTCTCCTGCTAAAGTTATTAGAGAACTTTCTGATGAAGAAAAAGAAAATTTAATACAATCATCAAAAAATTATGTAGAAACTGCTAAAAAGCATAAATAAAATTACATGGCTATCTAGAGTTGGGATATGTTCGTACCAAGTCGGGCTGGCGGAATATATATTTTTTAGTCATGCAGCTGGAGTGATGCTGCGAATGACTAAAAAATATACATTTCCATCTTGCCCTGGGTATGAACATATTAACTCATAGATAGCTTTTTTAATTTTATTTTAATTTTTTTATCATTTTTATTGTGGGTAAAATGAGGTAAAAATATATAAAATGTGGGAATAATAGAAATTATTGATTAAAATAAATTGTGTATTTATTAATAGTAGTATATAAATAATGTATAGAGGTTAGAGATTTGTATAGAACGGGTAATCTTAGGAGTGATGGTCATGAAGGTGAGTTATAAGAATATAAAACGATATAAGGAAATTTTACATATACTTATAAAATATGGGTTTAGTTTTGCTGTTGAGAAGCTTAATATGGAGCAGGTTGCTTATAGAATTCCTATGACTAAGCCAAGTGAAGAAATAATTAATATGACTACTGGGGAGCGAATACGAAAGGCTTTTGAAGAATTAGGTCCTACTTATGTTAAGCTTGGGCAAATTTTAAGTACTAGAAGTGATATATTTGACCAAGATGTTATAGATGAGTTGAGCAAACTTAGAGATAATGTTGAGATGTTTAGTACTGATATAGCTAAGGAGATTTTTATATCAGATACAGGTCTTAAGATAGAGGATGTATTTAAGGAGTTTAATTATACTCCTATAGCAGCGGCATCTATTGGACAGGCTTATGAAGGAAAATTATACTCTGGTGAAGAGGTAATTGTAAAAATACAAAGGCCTAATATAGAACAAACTATAAAATCTGATTTGGAAATACTTCAAAGTGGAGCGAGTATATTAAATGATATAGTAAAAGATAATGAAACAAACTTTGAAAAAATATTAGAAGAATTTAAAATTCAATTACTTAGAGAGCTAGATTATAATTTTGAAGCTATAAATGCTATAAAGTTTTATGATATATTCAAAGATAGCGATGAGGTTTATATACCTAAGATATATAGTGAGTACACAACTAAAAGAGTTTTAGTTATGGAAAAAATTAT
This sequence comes from Romboutsia sp. 1001713B170207_170306_H8, assembly GCF_015550495.1. Classification (NCBI taxonomy): domain Bacteria; kingdom Bacillati; phylum Bacillota; class Clostridia; order Peptostreptococcales; family Peptostreptococcaceae; genus Romboutsia; species Romboutsia sp. 1001713B170207_170306_H8. Next base: position 42,054 of record NZ_JADNAX010000004.1, on the reverse strand, counting down.
AGGTATAAAATTAAGTGATATAAGTACAATAAAAAGTTTTGGATGGGATACTAAGAAAATAAGCGATATAGGCGTTAGATCATTGTTTAAGCAAGTTTTTGAATATGGATTTTTCCATGCAGACCCTCATCCAGGTAATATATTTGTATTAGGTAATAACTGCATATCTTATATTGATTTTGGTATGATTGGTCTTATTGATAAAAAAACATTAAACTCTTTAAACTCAATAGTTTTAGCTGTTGTGAATAGAAATGTTGATAAGATTTTATTTTTATTTGAAGAAATGGGGATTATAAAGTCCGCGGTAGATAAGGATTCAATTAGATTAGACTTACTTTATTTACTTCATTATTATTATGATATACCTTTAGAGAAGATAAGTTTATCTGAAATACTTAATGAAGTATTTAGATTCTTTAGAAAATATAATATAAGTATGCCCTCAGAGTTTTCTATATTGGCAAAAACAGTTATAACTTTAGAAGGTACAGCAAGAGAGCTTAATCCTAATTTTACAGTTGAGGTAATTGGAAAAGAATTTATAAGTTATTATTATAAACATATATTAAATCCTAAAGAAATTTTAAGTAGCTCAAAAAATATTATGGAAGAAGCTTATATGGATTTAAAGCATATTCCAAAACAATTAAGAGTTATACTTAAAAACATAGAAAGAAATAATACTAAAATTCACATAGATGATATAAAAGCTCCAAAGTTAGAAGAACAGTTAAATGATTTGACTACTAATATTTCGTTAAGTTTAGTATTAGCATCATTAGTAGTTGGGTCATCTCTTATAATAGCATCTCCTAATATAGAGCAAAATATATGGGTTAGATATCTTGCAATAGCAGGTTTTATTGTTTCATTTATAGTAGGGTTAACTTTAGTAATAACTTTATTTAAGACAAAGTATAAGCGAAAGTAGAGGTGAGAAATTTGATATTTAATAAAAAATGGACATTAAAGCATAAAGGGAAAATAGAAAAAGATGAATTAAGTGAAAAAATAAAAATTTCTCCGGAAATTAGTCAAATATTAAAGAATAGAGGTATAGAAGACGAAAAAGATTCAGAAATATTTATGAATCCTTCTTTAGATTACTTAAGAGATCCTTTTTTAATGAAAGATATGAAAAAATCTGTAGAAAGAATTCAAAAAGCTATAGAAAATAAAGAAAATATATTTATTTATGGAGATTATGATGTAGATGGAGTTTCATCAACTTCTATTCTTTATTTATATTTTGATTCTATAAATTATCCAGTAAGCTATTATATACCAAATAGATTAGAAGAAGGATATGGGATAAATGAGGAAGCTATAAGAAAAATTCATGAACAAGGTTGTAACTTAATAATAAGTGTAGACTGTGGTATAACATCAGTTAAAGAAGTTGATATTGCAAATGAACTTGGTATTGATGTTATAATAACTGATCACCATGAATGCCAAAGTGAAATTCCTAAAGCTTATGCAGTTATAAATCCAAAGCAAGAAGATTGTCATTATCCATTTGACATGCTTTGTGGTTGTGGGGTTGCATTTAAATTAATACAAGCTTTAACACCTCCAGACGTATTTAAAGAAAGTATGTATGATTATCTAGAGATAACAACTTTAGCAACTATTTGTGATATAGTTCCTTTAGTAGATGAAAATAGAATAATAGTAAAAAATGGTTTAAAACTAATGAAAGAGGGGAAAAATCTAGGATTAAGAGAACTTATAAAAATATGTGGAGTTGATACTGAAAAAATAGGATCATCACATATAGGATTCTCTATAGGTCCAAGAATAAATGCCTCTGGAAGATTAGGATACTCATATTTAGGAGTTCAATTATTTACAACAAAAAGTGAATATGAAGCTAATGAAATAGCTAGAACATTAGAAGAAAAGAATAATGAAAGACAAATGATAGAAGCTAAAATGTATCATGAAGCTGAAGAAATAATAAAATCTAATGAAAGATATGAAAATGATAAGGTTTTAGTAATTGCAAATGAACACTGGCAGCATGGAATCATAGGAATAGTAGCATCTAAGCTTACGGAAAAATATTATAAGCCAACTATACTTTTAACTATTGAAGATGGTAGGGCTTCAGGATCAGCAAGATCTATAAAAGGATTTAGCATATTTGATGCACTTATGAGCTGTAAAGATTTATTAGAAAAGTTTGGTGGTCATGAACAAGCAGCAGGTCTTTCTTTAGATGCTAGTAATGTAGATACATTAAGAGATGAAGTTAATAAAATTGCAGATTATAACTTAACTTTTGAAGATATGATTGAAAATATAAAAGTTGAATTTGAATTAGAAGAAGATAAAGTGAGTTTAGATTTAGTAGACGAATTACATAAATTAGAACCATTTGGTTTAAGTAATCCAAGCCCTAGATTTATAATGAGGAATTTAGTTTTAGATGATATATTTACTTTAGGTAAGAACAAGCAACATTTAAAATTAAATGTATATAATGAAAATACATATGAGTGTATAGGATTTAATATGGCTCATTTAAAAGCGAACTTTAACCCTGGAGACAAAGTAGATTTACTATTCCAATTAGATGAAAATAACTATATGGGTAATAGAACTGTTCAGCTTTTACTTAAAGATATGAGGCTTAGTCACCCTAAAAATGCTATGAAAGATAAACTTTCTTTAAAATTATTTTCAAAAATAGTTCCAAATAGTCAAAATAACTTGTATACTATTAATTCTGGTGATGAAAACTTAATAAGCACAAATATAAATGGGCAACATATAATGGATGGTAGCGAAGATATAAATATATTTGATTACTTAGTAGAAGATACATTAGTTATAGCAAATACTGTAAATGGTTTTTACAGGGCTATATCAGATATGTCTCTTTTAGAAGAAGAATTTGACATCAATTATCGTGAAAATACTATAAATACAGCCAAATTACAACTTATATTTTCACCAAATATTGATAAAATAGATGTAAAAAGATATAATAATATTGTTCTTTATGATTATTTATATGACAGTAAGGAATATTCGTATCTAAATGAAAATAAAAATGAATGTTGTCATGTAATTAAATATTACAATGAAACAGACCAATTATATTTAAAAAATATTATAAATAATATCATTCCAGAAAGAGAAGAGTTTATAGTAGTATATAAGTTAGCTCTAGTAAATAAGTCTTTCGAATTAGACATGTTAGACATTAGAAAAACATTTAATATAATGCCAATTAAGTTATTTACAATTTTAAATGTTTTTAAAGAATTATCATTATTAGATTTTAGTTTAGACTATGACAGCAATATAATGTCTATAAACTTATTAGAAAAGCCAAACAAAAAATTAAATCTAGATGAAAGTATTATACTTAAAAATCTTAAAGATTTAAGAGCAGAATATTTAAAGAGCTATTAGGAGGTATTCCAAAATGGATTTAAAAAAAGTAGTAAGAGAAATTGAAGATTTTCCAATCCCAGGTATAAGTTTCAAAGATATAACAACGTTATTACAAGATGGAAGGGCGTTTAAGTATTCAATAGACGCTATAATAGAAGATTTAAAAGATAAAAATGTAGATGTAATAGTTGGACCGGAAGCAAGAGGATTTTTAATGGGAACACCAGTTGCATACGGATTAGGAATAGGGTTTGTTCCAGTTAGAAAACCAGGAAAGTTACCAGCTGAAGTTGAAAGCTATGATTATGGTTTAGAATACGGAAAAGATATTTTAGAAATACATAAAGATGCTATAAAGCCAGGTCAAAGAGTAGCAATAGTTGATGATTTATTAGCTACAGGAGGTACTATGGAAGCTGCAGCTAAACTTATAGAACGTTTAGGTGGAGAAGTAGTATCAATGCAATTTTTAATCGAATTAGAAGATTTAAATGGTAAAGAATTACTATCTAAATACCATATAAATTCTTTAATAAAATACTAAGACTTTTACAATAGTTGGTACATCACCAACTATTTTAATATATATTAAATTTCGTACTTAAAATAGGTGGTATTATGCATGACAAAGAACTACAAGAATTAGTGGAACAAATAAAAAGTTATGCTCCAAGTGCAAATGTGGAGCTAGTAGAAAAAGCGTATTACTTTGGGAAAAAAGCTCACGAAGGGCAATTTAGAAAATCTGGGGAACCTTACTTTATACATCCAATAGCAGTAGCAAATATTTTGGCTTCAATGGAATTAGATATAGAAACAATAGCAGCGGGACTTTTACATGATGTAGTAGAAGATACTGAATATACTTATGAAGATATTGAAAGAGAATTTAGTAAAGAAGTTGCAGATTTAGTTGATGGAGTAACAAAATTAGGACAAATAAAATATCAATCTAAAGAAGAAACACAAGCAGAAAACTTAAGAAAAATGTTTCTAGCTATGGCAAAAGATATAAGAGTAATTCTTATAAAACTTGCTGATAGATTACATAACATGAGAACACTAAAATTTATGTCTCCAGAAAAAGCAAAATCTAAGGCTAAGGAAACATTAGAAATTTACGGTGGAATAGCTCATAGATTAGGGATATCTAAAATAAAGTGGGAGTTAGAAGACTTAGCTTTAAGATATATAGATCCAGATGGATACTATGATTTAGTTGAAAAAGTAGCAACAAAAAGAAGTCAAAGAGAAGCTTATATAGAGCAAATAGTTGAATTATTAGACAAAAAGTTTGCAGAAGTACATATACATTGTGATGTGTATGGAAGACCAAAACATTTCTATAGTATTTATAGAAAGATGAGCAATAAACATAAGAGCTTTGAAGAAATATTTGATTTAACAGCAGTTAGAATAATAGTTGATACTGTAAAGGATTGTTATGCTGTTCTTGGAATGGTGCATACATTATGGAAGCCAATGCCAGGGCGTTTTAAAGATTATATAGCAATGCCTAAGCCTAATATGTATCAATCTCTTCATACAACTGTTATAGGACCTAATGGAGAACCTGTAGAAATACAAATAAGAACTATGGAAATGCATAGAATAGCAGAGTATGGTATTGCAGCTCACTGGAAATATAAAGAGGGTAAAACTAACTTAAAAGAAAGTAACGTAGAAGAAAAACTTCAATGGTTAAGACAAATGATGGAGTGGGAAAAAGATTTAAAAGACCCACACGAATTTTTGGATGCATTAAAAGAAGATGTATTTAATAGCCAAGTTTATGTATTTACTCCAAAAGGAGATGTAGTAGAAATGCCTGCAGGAGCTACTCCAATTGACTTTGCATACAGGGTTCACACAAATGTAGGTAATAAGTGTGTAGGGGCTAAAATAGATGGAAGAATAGTACCGATAGACTATCAACTTCAAAATGGTAATATAGTAGAAATATTAACTTCTTCAAATTCAAATGGACCAAGTAGAGACTGGTTAAGCATTGTCAAAACTCCAAATGCGAAAAGTAGAATTAGACAATGGTTTAAGAAAGAAAGAAGAGAAGAGAATATTGAAAGAGGTTCTGAACTTTTAGAGAAGGAATTTAAAAAGTACAGTTTACCATTAAAAGATCCAGCACTTGAGAAATATATGATTCAAATAGCAAAAAAATTAAATCAACCAAGCGTAGAAGATTTAATAGCTACTATTGGATATGGTGGAATAATGGTATCTCAAGTTGTTCCTAAAATAAGAGATTATTATATAAAAGAAATTAAGAAACAACAAAAAGATGCTAGTAAGCTAAAAGAAGAAGAATTCGAAAAACATAATTTAAGTGATGCAGAATATAAAAAGAAAAGAAAGAAAAATAATTGCCAAGGCGTAATAGTTGAAGGCTTAGATAATATATTAATTAGATTTGCTAAGTGTTGTAATCCACTTCCAGGAGATGAAATCATAGGATATATAACTAAAGGAAGAGGTGTTGCAATTCACAGAAAAGACTGTTTAAATGCTCAACAAGAAAGCGAATTATTTAAAAATAGATTAATAAATGTATCATGGGCTAATGCTGAAAGTGGAAAATTTGAAGGTGAAGTTCAAATTAAAGCAGCTGACAGAAGAGGTATTATAAATGATATAACTCATACTGTAGCAGTAGAAAAAATAGGGCTAAATGGTATAAATGCTAGAAAAAGTAAAGATGAAGTTGTTAATATAAACTTATTAATAGAAGTTAATAATATAAAAGACTTAGATGCATTAATGAAGAAGATAAAAGCAATTCCAGGTGTTGAGGAAGTATATAGAGTGCATAATTAGGAGGAAGTTAAATGAGAGCAGTAGTACAAAAAGTAACTTCGTCTAAAGTAACTGTAGATGGAGAAATAACTGGTGAAATAGGTCAAGGATTATTAGTATTATTAGGTGTAACTCATGAAGATACATCTAAAGATGTAGACTATATGATAGACAAAACTTTAAACTTAAGAATTTTTGAAGATGAAGAAGGTAAAATGAACTTATCTTTAAAAGATATAGGTGGAGAATTACTAGTAGTTTCTCAATTTACTTTATATGGCGATTGTAGAAAAGGAAGAAGACCAAGTTTCTCAACAGCTGCGAAACCAGAAGCTGCTAATGAGCTATATGAAGAATATGTAGCTAAAGCAAGAGCTGAAGGTATAAAAGTGGGAACTGGAAAGTTCAGATCACATATGATGGTTGACCTAACTAATGATGGACCAGTAACTATGTTATTAGATTCAACTAAAACTTTCTAGGGGGCGATTTGAATATGATAATAGAAACAATTGAAGATAGATTTATGGGTGAAAACACATACTTATTAGGTGATGAAAAAACTAAAAAATGTGTAATAATAGACCCAGGAGCAAGTCTTGTAGATATATTAGCAGCAGTAAAGTTAAGAAATCTTACTGTTGAATATATAGTATTAACTCATGGACATGCAGACCATATAGGAAATGTTAAAAAGTTAAAAGCAGAAACAAATGCAAAAATAGTAGCTCATGAAAATGAAAGAGAGCTTTTAATAGACAGAAAGAACAATCTAAGCGTTAGATTCCCATGTGGACCACAAGAATTTGATGCGGATATATATGTTAAGGACAAGGAAAGATTAGAAGTAGGTGAACTTAGACTTACATTTATTCATACACCAGGACATACACCAGGTGGGATGTGTATAAAAGTAGGAAATCATATGTTTACAGGAGACACACTATTCGCAGGAAGCATCGGAAGAACTGATTTTTATGGTGGAGACTTTAAACAAATGACTAAGTCACTAAATAAACTAGCTAATCAAGACGGAAATATTACTATATATCCAGGTCATGGGCCTACATCAACTATTGAAAGAGAAAAACTTACTAATCCTTACATGAATTAGTTTATCTAACCGGTGGGGGCTAGGGGAATATAAGTTTTGACCCATACAAGACAAAAACCGTCTTGCTAATGGGTGCAAAACTTACATTTCCCCTGCCCCTCACCTAGATATAAGGATGAATAGTTTTGGGGAAGAGGCGTAGATAAGGAGACGGTATTTATGTTAAATGTGATTTTAAAAGGTCATGATTTTAAATATGAAGTTGCTGAATTAATAAAGTTATTTACTACTCAGTTTAATTTTGTTGATAATAAGCAAGTAGGTATGACTTTAGAAAATAGTGTTGTTTATTATAATGATAAAGTATTTTCTAAAACTGTATATCTTGAAAATTATCAAGTTATTTATGACTCTTTAGACCATAGAAGTATAGAAGGTTTATCAGAACAAGAAGTTAAAAAAGTGACTAAAGAAACTATAAAAAGAAGCATGTATAATGTTTTAATGAAGAAGTTTAAGTCTTATGTTCCTTGGGGAATACTTACAGGTATAAGACCTGTTAAGATAGTTCACACTCTTCTTGATAAAAACTTAAGTGATGAAGAAATAAGAGAAAATTTAAAAACTAATTATTTAATTAGTGATGAAAAAATAGATTTAGCCTTAAGTATTGCTAAAAGAGAAAGAAAGTTTATTTACCCTATAGATAAAAATAAGATTTCTTTATACGTAAGTATTCCATTTTGTCCAACAAGATGTTACTACTGTTCATTCCCTGCAAATCCTTTAAAGCAATTTGGACATTTAAAGAAAAATTACCTTGAAAAGTTAATAATAGAGATAAAGGGACTTGCTAAACTTTTAGAAGAAACAAATAAGGAAATAGAAACTTTATATATAGGTGGAGGTACTCCTACAACTCTAGATGCCGAGGAAATGGATATCTTAATTAAGGCTTTATATAAAGAATTAGATTTAAGTAAAATAAAAGAATTTACAGTAGAAGCTGGTAGACCAGATACTATAAATAGAGAAATTTTAGAATGCTTAAAGAAAAACAATGTTACTAGAATCAGTATAAACCCTCAAACTATGAATCAAGAAACTTTAGATAAAATAGGTCGTGGTCATAGTGTTGAAGAAATAAAAGAAGCATTTAATTTAGCTAGAAAAATAGGATTTGATAACATAAATATGGATTTAATCCTAGGTCTTGAAGGCGAAAATGTTGAGATGGTAAGAAATACTTTAGAAGAAATCAAAAAACTATCTCCAGAAAGTTTAACTGTTCATACTTTAGCAATAAAAAGAGCCTCTAAGTTAAAAGAAAAAATGGACGAGTATGTACTTACTCAATATGAAGAAATGGTTAAGATGATTGATTTATCAATGGAATATGCAAAAGAAATGAATCTTAATCCATACTATATGTACCGTCAAAAGCAAATGCTTGGTAACTTAGAAAACATAGGATATGCTAAAGAAGGATATGAATGCATATACAATATGCAAATAATGGAAGAAAAACAAAGTAACTATGCATTAGGCGCTGGTTCTATTTCAAAGTTTGTATATGTTGATGAAGATAGAATTGAAAGAGTAGAAAACGTGAAAAACGTTGAACAATACATAGATAGAGTAGAAGAAATGATATATAGAAAGAAAGAGGAGGTCTACAAGAATGCTAACTAAAGCACCTAGAGGGACTAAGGACATAACTCCAAAAGAATCATACAAGTGGAATTATGTAGAAAATAAATTTAGAGAAATATGTGGATTATACGGATATGAAGAAATGAGAACTCCTATATTCGAGCATACAGAATTATTCAAAAGAAGTGTTGGAGACACTACTGACATAGTTCAAAAAGAGATGTACTCATTTACAGATAAAGGTGAAAGAGACATAACTTTAAAGCCAGAAGGAACAGCAGGTGTTATAAGAGCATTTATAGAAAATAAATTATACTCAGATGCTCAACCAACAAAGTTATTCTATATAACACCATGTTTTAGATATGAAAGACCACAAGCTGGTAGACAAAGACAATTCCACCAATTCGGAGTTGAAGCAATAGGAAGTGACAATCCATCTTTAGATGCAGAAGTAATAGCACTTGCTATACAGTTCTTCAATGAAGTTGGACTTAAGGACTTAGCAGTAAGTATAAATTCTGTTGGATGTCCAACATGTAGAGCAAAATACAATGAATTATTAAAATCATACTTAGATGCAAAATCAGATGTATTATGTGCTACTTGTTTAGAAAGAAAAGACAAAAACCCAATGAGAGTTATAGATTGTAAGAACCCAACTTGTAAAGAAAACTTACAAGATGTACCTTTCATGGTTGATCATTTATGTGAAGATTGTAAAGATCACTTTGGAAAATTACAAACTTACTTAACAGAAATGGATGTAAACTTTGTAGTTGATAAAACTATAGTTAGAGGACTTGATTACTACAAGAAAACTGCATTTGAAATAATATCTAACGATATCGGATCTCAAAGTACAGTTTGCGGTGGAGGAAGATACGACGGACTAGTAGAGCAAATAGGTGGACCAAAAGGAACAAGTGGAATAGGATTTGGATTAGGGGTTGAAAGACTACTACTTACTATGGAAAACAACAACATAGAAATAGAAAACCCACAATCTACAGACATATACATAGTAACAATAGGAAACGAAGCAAAAACTAAAAGTTTCAGGTTACTAAAAGAATTAAGATACAACTACATAAGTGCAGATAGTGACCACTTAGACAGAAGTGTAAAAGCACAATTTAAATACTCAGACAAAATAAACTCAAGATTCACAATAGTAATAGGTGACGATGAACTAGCAAACGATAGTGCAACACTTAAAAACATGCAAACATCAGAACAAACAACAGTAAAACTAAGTGAATTAGTAGAAGAATTAAAAAATAGATTATAATTGAATAAATTGAAAATAAACCGTATACTAAATAAAGTAAACAAATAACAACCATAACAACAAAAACAAAACATAACATAACAAAAAAAGTATAAAAACGAAAGTAGTACAACAAAGACTAGCTAAACCCTAGCTACCCCCAAAATACTACCGACGCAAAATACGAAAATATAACTTAGGGTTTTGTAATCTAGTTCAGTACCTGGCGAAGGGGGTGTGAAGTCGTAAACGTAGTACCCATTCGCAAGGCGCTTTTCCCTTGCATGGGTCAAGTTACGACTCACGCCCCCAAGCCTTCGGCTGAATAAGATTAAAAAACCATTTATATCAAGAATTAAAGGAGGCCTCATGGAGACTTTAAACGGATTAAAGAGAACTCACTATTGTGGAGATTTAAGAGCCACAAACATAGGTGAAGAAGTTGTACTTATGGGATGGGTACAAAAGAAAAGAAACTTAGGTGGACTAGTATTCGTAGACCTAAGAGACAGAAGTGGATTATGCCAAATAATATTCGATACAGATGTTAACGCTGAGGCATTTTCAAAAGCAGAAAAACTAGGATCAGAATATGTAATAGCAGTAACAGGAAAAGTAAGTGAAAGATCTTCAAAGAACCCTAACTTACCAACTGGAGATATAGAAATAGTTGCAACAAGCTTAAAAGTACTTAACAAATCAGAAACTCCTCCAATCTACATAAAAGATGACGACAATGTTTCTGAAGAATTAAGATTAAAATATAGATACTTAGACTTAAGAAAGCCATCTATGCAACAAAAGTTAATGACTAGAAGTAAAATAGCTAACATAGTTAGAAATTACTTAAGTTCAAATAACTTCTTTGAAATAGAAACTCCTTTCTTAATAAAGCCAACTCCAGAAGGAGCTAGAGACTACTTAGTACCAAGTAGAGTTAACCCAGGTAAATTCTACGCATTACCACAATCACCACAATTATTCAAACAATTATTAATGGTAAGTGGTATGGATAGATACTTCCAAATAGTTAAGTGTTTCAGAGATGAAGACTTAAGAGCTGATAGACAACCTGAATTCACTCAAATAGACTGTGAAATGAGTTTTGTTGATCAAGAAGATGTTATGGCTATAATGGAAAAAATGGTACAAGTATTATTCAAAGAAATAGTAAATGTAGATGTACAGTTACCACTTCCAGTAATGACTTATGCAGAAGCTATGGAAAGATACGGATCTGACAAGCCAGATACTAGATTTGGATATGAATTAACTAATATATCTGACTTAGTTGAAAACTGTGGATTTGGGGTATTTGCTAACGCTACAAAGCCAGGATTCAGTGTTAGAGGTATAAATGTTGAAGGTAAGGCAGAAGAGTTCTCTAAGAAGCAAATAGGTAAATTAGAAGACCATGCTAAGACTTACAAAGCAAAAGGACTTGCTTGGATGAAAGTTGGAGCTAACAGAGAAGTTACTTCTCCAATAGCTAAATTCTTCTCAGAAGAAGAATTAACTTCAATACTTGATAGAATGAATGCTAAAGAAGGCGACTTATTATTATTCGTTGCTGATAAAAATAGCGTAGTATTCGATGCTTTAGGTCAAGTTAGACTAGAAGTAGCTAGAAGATTAGATTTATTAAATAATGATGAATACAAAATGTTATGGGTAACTGAATTCCCATTATTCGAACAAGATGAAGAAACTGGAAGATTCATAGCAATGCATCACCCATTTACATCACCAATGGACGAAGATTTAGATAAATTAGACTCTGATGATAAAGCATCTTTAAGAGCTAAAGCTTACGATATAGTAATCAATGGTTACGAAGTAGGTGGAGGAAGTGTAAGAATATTCAACCCAGATGTTCAAAGAAAGATGTTTGCTGCACTTGGAATGGATGAAGAAGAATCTGGGGAGAAGTTTGGATTCTTATTAGATGCATTCAAGTATGGAACTCCTCCTCATGCAGGTATAGCATTTGGTCTTGATAGACTTACAATGATACTTACTGGAACTACTAACATAAAAGATGTTATAGCATTCCCTAAGAATCAAAGTGCTGTTTGTCCTATGACTAATGCTCCATCTCCAGCAGAAAAAGAGCAATTACATGAACTTAACATAGAAGTTAACATAGAAGAGTAAAAAAAGAGCCTACCAAAAGCGTAGCTTTGAAGTTTGCCGGCAGGTGAGTAGCTAATGTATAATTTTATATCCATGCAACAAAAAGACGTTGCAAATGGATAATAAAATTATACATTACGCACATACTTGTCTGAACTCAAAAGTGCCGCTTTTAGGGCTCTTTTTTTATTGGGAAGAAAAATAAAAAATATAAATTAATGTAAATTAATAGAGTTTATTATTGTTTTGCATATATATTAAATAGGAGGAAATTCATATAATAATTCTTCTTAGGAGAGGATTTTTTGATTAGGGTTATGACTGTTTTTGGAACTCGACCTGAGGCTATTAAGATGGCTCCTATTGTTAAGGAGTTGGAAAGTAGAAGCGAGATAGAGAGTATAGTTTGTGTGACTGCTCAGCATAGAGAGATGCTAGATCAAGTTTTGACAACTTTTAATATAAAACCAGATTATGATTTGGATATAATGAGAAATAAGCAAAGCTTGGTAGAGATTAGTATAAGAGCTTTGGAAGGATTATATAAAATAATTAATATAGTTAAGCCCAATATAGTTTTAGTACATGGTGATACTACAACTACTTTGGTTGGAAGTCTTGCTGCTTTTTATAATAAAGTTTCTTTAGGACATGTTGAAGCGGGCCTTAGAACTTATGATAAGTATTCACCATACCCAGAAGAAATAAATAGACAAGTTACGTCTGTAATAGCAGATATGCACTTTGCACCAACTAATACAGCAAGAGATAATTTATTAAGAGAAAATAAAGATTTAAAAAATATATTTGTCACTGGAAATACTGCTATAGACGCTTTAAAAACAACAATTGATAAAAATTATACTCATCCATTACTAGACAGTATGAAAAATGATAGGATAATTTTACTTACAGCTCATAGAAGAGAGAATTTAGGTGAACCGATGAAACATATTTTTAGAGCGATAAATAAAATAACTAAAAAAATTGATGATGTTCAAGTTATTTATCCTATTCATCTAAATCCTTATGTTCAAGATATTGCAAAAGAAATTTTAGGTGATAATAAAAAGGTGCATTTGATAAAACCACTAGACGTAATAGATTTTCATAATTTTTTAAATAAATCATATATGATTATGACTGATAGTGGTTGAATTCAAGAGGAAGCACCTTCATTAGGAAAACCAGTTTTAGTACTTAGAGATACTACAGAAAGACCAGAAGGTGTTAACGTAGGAACTCTTAGATTAACAGGAACCAAGGAAGAAGATATATATTATTTAGCAAATATGTTACTTAGTGATAAAAATGAATATGAAAAGATGTCAAAAGCTAGTAACCCATATGGAGATGGATTTGCTAGTAAGTATATAGTTGATGTTATAATTAATAGATTTTTAAATTAAAGATAGGGTATACCTTAAAATATATAATATTTTTAGGTGTACTTTATTTTTTTTTGTTATAAACATAAAAAAACATTGAATATTTGACACTAAGTAATGTAAATTATAATATGACTATATAAAATAAATTGGATAAACATAAAAAAGAGGGAATTTATGATGGTAAAGATAGGTGTTTGTGACGATATTTCATTGCAAAGAAATTTCACTGTAGAGATGATAAAAAGATATTTGAATAGTAGAAACATTGAATTTAGCATATATGAATTTTCGTCAGGTGAAGATCTAATAGAAAACTATCCAGATGGATTAGATATATTATTTTTGGATATTTTAATGGATGATATTACTGGTATGGATGCATCTAAAAAAATAAGAGAATTTGACGATAATGTAGAGATACTATTTGTAACATCAACTGTAGATTATGTTCATGAAGGATATGAAGTTAGGGCTTATAGATATATTATGAAGCCTATAAGTTATGAAACTATAGAAAAGCATTTAAAAGAATGTGTTGATAATATAATTAAAAGGAAAAATAATCATATAATTATAACTACTAAAAATAATTTAGTTAAAGTTGATTTAGATTCTATATTATATATAGAAACCTGTAAGCGAGAATTGATTATTCATGAAAAAGATAAATCGCATAGAGTGAAAATGTCTATGAAAAATATGGAGAAAATATTAAATGGAAAAAATTTTTTTAGATGTCATACTAGTTTTATTGTAAATTTGATGAAAGTTGATTCATTAAATAAAAATACTATATATATACAAGATAAAGAAGTTCCTATAAGTAAATATGCTATAAAAGAATTTAAAGTTAGTTTAGCTAATTGTTTAGGAGCAATTGTATGTTAAATGTATAAATGTGTCTAAGTTTGCACAGTTAACGACCAGTTATGCTAAAAATCTTGAATGTAAATAAATAAAATGTTATTTTAAAACAAAGATTTTTAGGAGGCTAGTATGTTAAGTGTAAGATATAAAGATACTATTGTAAGTGTAATTGCTATTGTGAGTATGGGTATATTTATTAATAAGATAGATCAATCGATAGTATTTTTAACTTGCTATCTTCCACTAAATATTTTAGTTGGCTTAAAGAATAAAGAATGTATAGAAATACACTTTGTAAAATCTATATTTATTTTTTTGGTCACTATTTTATCTTCTGAAATTATAGATATAGAATTTTATAAAGAGTTAATAATATTTTACTCTTTAATTAGTATGGTTGGAATAAATATACTTGCCCCTATTTATAAAAGATATAATAGCCCTAATAATTTAAGAACCATAAAAAACAAACTTATGATAGTTATGTCTTTTATATATTTGCTACTTGTATTATTTAGCTTAAATTCAAATAAATTAATACAATATATATTTTCTATAAGCAATCCTATATTAATTGTATATATAGCTTTAATAATAGAAATTATAAAGGAAAATATAATAATAGACTAAAAAGACAGCTTTTGCTGTCTTTAATTTTTATCATATAAAAAATTTTACCAAAATTTATACAAAAAATTATAAAATATAAGGTATTAAATTGTAGATATATAAAGATGTATATAAAAGTATTGATATAAGTAAATTTAATGATAGAAATAGGTAAATTGACAAAAATAATAGGCGATGGTACTCTTTTATTGAAAGTAACATTTAACATAAAACCATGAAGGTGAAGCATATGTATATATGCCTAAATTCATGGTTTTTAGTATATAAAAAGGGGGATTTATGCGAGATTATACCGACTATAGGGGAAGTGTATTTGATAATGAAAAAAAGTTATGGAATAAGGGAACAACATCAAAATTAGAGTTTAATTATGATGAGCTTGAAGACTATAAAAGAGAGATTTTAAAGAATCTTATATTAAAAAATGTTAATAAAAAGAATAAAATTAAAATATTAGATATTGAGACTGGAAATGGATTTTTTGCAACTATTATGGCAGAAGAAGGTCATGATGTAACTGCTATTGATTCTAGTTCAAAAACAATAAGTTCAATTAATAGCAATAATTTAAGTAAGAATAAAGTTAAAATTAACTTTAAAACAATGCATAAAAGCTCACTTGATTTTAAGGATAAAAGCTTTGATCTTATAATTTCTAGTAATATAGTATGGAAACTACAAAGTCCTGAAATTTCATTTAGAGAATGGAGAAGAGTTTTAAAAGATGATGGAGTTTTAGTTTATTTTGATTCAAATTGGTCAACAGAAGAAAATATTGAAGGTAGACCGTTATTGGATAAGGAAATTTTAAGAAAAAGTGGATTTTCAGATGTAAGTATTGAGCAAAATTTATATAAATTATTATGGCATGAAGATGGAGTTCTGCCTTATAAACCTAAATCAATATTTATGGTAGTAGCAAAAAAATAATTGAAAAAATTAATAGTATGCATAAGAATTTTCAATGTACCATTCTGTTCTAATTTAGATAATATTGGAAGAATATATGATATAATTTTTAAATAAATACAGAAGAATGCAAGGGAGAAATTTATGGAAACTTTAAAAAGCATGCTATTAAAAGAAATACCTAGTTTTAGAAAATTAGGTCACAAATTTGAGAACAAAGAGATATCAGCACTAGAATTTAAAGCAACATCAGGTGGGATGGGAGTTTATGCTCATCGTGGAGGAGAAGAGTTCATGATAAGACTTAGAATCCCATCAGGAATAATGAATATAGATCAATTAAAATTAGTTTATGAATTAGCTAAAAAATATAATTTAGAAAGTGTACACACTACTACTCGTCAAGCAATACAATTACATGGTTTAAGTATAGATGGTGTATGTGACATAATGGAAGAAGCTTTAGAAAATGATATGTACACAAGAGGTGGAGGCGGAAACTTCCCAAGAAACGTTTCAATATCACCATTATCAGGTGTAGATAAAGAAGAAGCTTTTGATGTTACTCAATATGCACAAGCTGTAAATAATCATTTTATGAGTAAAATAACTACTTATAAACTTCCAAGAAAGTTAAAAGTATCTTTTTCAAGCAGTAATAGAGATAATGGAAATGCTAAAATTGCAGATTTAGGATTTATAGCAGTTAAAAAAGATGATAAAGAATTCTTTAAAGTATATTTAACAGGTGGACTTGGAAAAAATGCTGCTAAAGCAATTGAGTTCGATGAATTAATAGAAACAAAGGATATATTATATTATGTAGAAGCTATAACTAATTTATTTATGGCTGAAGGTGATTATGGAAATAAAAATAAAGCTCGTACTAGATACATAACAGCTAGAATGGGTGAAGGAGCAGCTTTAGAGTGTTACAAAAAACATTTAGCTGATGTTAAAGAAAATGAAAATTTAGATGTAGTTATTGAGCAGAAGTCATATAACAAGTCTGGAGTAAAAATAGAATTAAATCATAATAGATTAATAGAGCAAAAGCAAGAAGGATTATATACTGTGTACTTCCACCCAATTGGAGGAATCTTAAAATTAGATACATTTAAAATTATATTAGATAATATACAAGGTGTAGAAGATGTAGAAATAAGGTTATCAATGACTGAGGGAATGTACATAAGAAACTTAAATGGAGAAGAAGCAAAATCTTTATTAGAGTTAACTCAAAACCTTGGAGGAGAAACTAAGTTAGAACAAAGTGCTGCTTGTATAGGGGTTCCTACTTGTCAAATAGGTATAGCAGAAAGTCAAAACTTATTAAATGAAATATTAGACTACTTCAATGAAAAAGAATTCAATAAAGATATACTACCTTCACTTCGTATATCAGGATGTAATAACTCTTGTGGTACTCATCAGATAGGTGCACTTGGATTTGCTGGAAAGAAAAAAAGAGTTAATGATGTTGTTACAGAAGCATTTGAACTTCATATGGACGGTGGATTAGATAGAGATAATGCTGAGTTTGGTAAAGTTCGTGGAGATATTTGTAGAGAAGATATTCCTAAATTCTTATATGAATTAGCAGTAGAAATAGATAATTCTGGTGTTAGTTATGAAGAGTTTGTTAACAATAAATCAGATGTTGTGGACTTAATAGTTGGAAAATACTTAGTATAAAATAATAAATTAAATAGAATAAACGATATAGTATATAAATTTACTATATCGTTTATTTTTTTATAAATAGTAAGTATAATTCATATTATACGAACGAATTAAAAAATATTACATAAAATGATAATATTTTCGTTACATATTATGGTAATGATGGTATAATTATCATAGAAAAAATAAAGGAAGTGAAGCAATGTTAGAGTCATCTTTGGCATATGTAGTAATAAGAAGTATTCCAGAAAGTATAATAATAATGCTATCTAGTTTTATATTATTAGATTTAAAATTAGATGTAAAAAAAATATTAAAACTTGGTTGCTTTTTAGGTGTTGTAGTATCACTTATAAGAAAATTACCAATATCTTTTGGAGTACATACGTTACTATCTATGATAATATTAGGATTAATATTGTTTAAAATAACTAAAAGAAAATTTGTGGAAGTAATTATAGTACCTTGTGATATATGGATATCTTTAGCTCTAAGCGAAGGGATATATTATTTAATTGCTACTGGCATATTAAAAATAGATGCTAGCATACTTACAGATTACAAAACTGTTCAAGGTGCAATATCAACTTTACCATCAATAGGAGTATTATTAATAATAGTATTAATGATAAAGTCTATGAAGAAAAAAATGATGAAAAGTTTTTAAAAGGAGAGTTTAATGGGGGCAATTGAAAATGTTTCCTTAAAACTTGCAAAAGGGTTGGGAAATAAGCTAAATAAGAGTGATGAAGAGGTAGAAGTTTTAAATTATGGTTTATTTTTTATAATACATACATTTAGTGCAATTTTAATAACATTTATATTCGGAATTATATTTAACGTATTAATAGAGATAATGTCAATATCTATTACAGCATCATTATTAAAACGATATTGTGGAGGAACTCATTCAAGTACTCCTAATAGATGTATATTATCTGGACTTATATTATCTTTATTAATATCATTTATATCTAAATATATGGCTATTAATATTAGTGATATAAATTTAATAATACTTGAATTAGTATCACTGGTATTTTCAATATATTTTATTTATTTAAAATGCCCAGTTGGGTCAAAAAATAAACCATTAAAAAAAGAAAGTACTAGAAATAAGTTAAGAAAAAAGGCATTTAAGTTAATGTGCATATATGTATCATCTATTATATGTATGTTACTAATATATAAAATAAATCAGGTATACATAGTTAAATTAATTATAATATCTATGACAATGGGAATTATGCTTCAAATATTTGCGATGTCAAAAATAGGAGATTTTACTATTAACTTACTTGAAAAACTTTTTAATTTAATTAATATTAAGTAATAAATATTTTTAATATTTATATAAAATATTACACAAGGGGGGACATATATGAATTCATTATTTGATTCAATAGCTGGATTTATATCAAATTTAGCATCAAGTGCATCAACATATTGTATGTTTGTATTCTTTGAACCAGAAGTGCCAAAATCTCTAAGAGAAGAATAATAAAATAAAAACCATAAGGTGTTTATTTCCTTATGGTTTTTATTAAGTAAAATGATATAATATATTCAGGTGAAAATACATGGAAAAAGACAAAAGAATATCAGAACAAAATAAACGGCACGAATATGATAATAAAAGATACGAGAATGTTTTTAAATTAGTTATAATTTTGAAAATAATTTATATAACACTATCTTTAATAGCACTTTTAACTAAGTTAGCCGCAATGAAGTTTGATGTAAGTAATAATATACTTTTAGTAACTGTAGGCGGCGGAATAATATCAATTATGCTAAATTATTATTTATCTTGGTCTGCAAATTATACTAAGGATAGAGTTTATGATAAACCTACTATAAAAGACTATATCGAAAGTATAGCACTTATAGTCATATTTGCACTAGTAGTTGGAAATACTGGTGGAGGAAGTAGTGACTATAAGATATTAAGTATTTTAGCTGTAATAATAGGAGCAATACAATTTGGTCAAAAATATAGTATAGGAATATCTTTAGTATATTCGCTTATCTTATTTATAATAGATATATTTATAAATATATTATCAGAAACCTCGATAGAGTTCTATTTTGAAAGAGATTTAGTTTTAGCTGCAGTTTTATTTATAATTGCAATAGTTCTTGGAATGTATGTAGATATTGAAAGACAGTATTTTAAAGAGCTAAAAATTGTTGCAAATATGGATGAACTAACTGGAATGTATAATCATAGATATTTCCAAGATTCGTTAAGTTTAGCAATTGAAAAAAGTGATGAAATGAGGACTGAAGTATCTTTATTATTTATGGATATAGATTATTTTAAACATTATAATGATACACATGGGCATCAAGCCGGAGATTCCCTGCTTATGCAAGTTGGGGATTTGTTAAAAAGGTGTACAAGGCATGGTGATATTGTAGCTAGATATGGTGGAGAAGAATTTGCAGTAATTCTTCCAAATACAGATCAAAAACAAGCTATTAAAGTAGCTGAAAGAATAAGAGAAACTATTGAAATAAAGTATTTTAAGGGTCAAGATGAACAACCAAATAAAAATTTAACTATGTCTATAGGTGTATCAACATATCCAACTATAGCAAATAGCAAATATGACCTTATAAATACAGCTGACCATGCTTTATATAGAGCAAAAGCATTTAATAGAAACAGAGTTGAATATTATCATTTCGTATTAGAGGATTTATACAATTCTAATATAGATAAAGAAATATTAGACAATATAAATAAATTTATACGAATGATTAATCAAAAAGATAAATATACTTATGGTCATGTAGAAAGAGTTGTTAGAAGGTGTAGAGAATTTGGAGTATATTTAAAACTAAGCCCAAAAGAACAACTTGATTTACAAATAGGAGCATACTTACATGATATAGGTAAGTTTAATATATCCAAATATATATTAAATAAAAGAGATAATCTAAATATAGAAGAATTAGAATTATTTAAAGAACATTGTATAAATGGAGAACAACTTATAAATGATGTGGAGTGCTTAAAACCATATTCATATATGGTAAAATATCATCATGAAAGATATGATGGTAAAGGGTATCCATATGGATTAAAGGAAGAAGAAATACCTTACTTAGCTCGTATAATTGCTGTTGTTGATGGTTTTGATTCAATTATATCAAAACATCAATATATAAATAAAAAGGTAATAGAAGAAGCGAAGTCAAAAATAAAATCCAATTCAGGAAAAGCTTACGATCCAAATTTAGTAACTTCATTTATGGAAATGTTAGAAAAAGGTACGCATAGTATATAAAAACCTTTGAGTAAAATATTGCTTTAAGGTTTTTTTTATACTATAATTAATAATGAGAATTATTATTAATTAAATGAGATACGAAGGGGGAATTAAAGTGAATTTAGTTGTTGTAGGTGGAAATGAAAAAATGAAGAAAGATTACATATCACTGGCTAAGCAAAAGGGGTATAAAGCTAAGGTATTTTTAAATATGTCACCAAAGGTAAAGAAATGTGTAGGAGAGCCTGACGCAATAGTTATATTTACATCAGCAGTATCCCATAAAATGGTAATATCAGTAGAAGAACAAGCTAGAAAGAAAAACATACCTATAATAAGGCATAGAAATAATAGTAAAGTAGCATTTACAGAATGTTTAAATTTAGTTGATGAATGTACAGGTAATTGTAAGAATTGTAAAATAAAAAGCTCGAAAAGAGGAAATTAAAATATGACTATTAAAACAAATAGGAAGTAAATCTAATTGAGGATTACTTCCTATTTATTTTTTTATAAAAATAAATAACAATTATATAATATGATATAATAAAATATATCACTTAATAAGGAGTGGGCAAAATGGAAAAGAAATTAGCTCAAGGTAATGACAAAGAAGCTCTTATAAAAAGGTTAAAAAGAATAGAAGGACAAGTAAAGGGAGTTCAAAAAATGGTAGAAGATGAAAGATACTGTGTAGATATATTAGTACAAGTATCAGCAATAAGATCTGCCATAAATAAAGTAGGATCAATAATATTAGAAAATCACATAAAAGGCTGTGTAACAAACAGTTTAAAGAATGACGATACAGAATTAACAGAGGAAACAATACAAGAGCTTATGGACACAATAAGCAAGTTTACAAAATAGGGGGAAAATTATGAACCAACAGGGGTATGTAATTGAGATTGTAGACAAAAAAACTGCAAAGATGAAAATGCAAAGACATTCAGCATGTGCAGCATGTGGAAAATGTCAGACTTTATCTTCAGAATCAAAAGAAATACTAGTAGAAGTAGATAATGCTATAGGTGCAAAAAAAGGAGACCATGTAGAAGTAAACATGGAAAATGTAAATGTACTAAAAGCAACAGCACTAGCATATATAGTGCCACTAATTTTTCTAATGATAGGAACAATGGGGAGTTACTTCATATTAGAAAAATTAAACGCACTGCAAGGAATGACATTAGAGGTAGTAAGTGGAATAATAGGAATAGCTTTAATGTTAATTTCTTATGTAATCTTAAAAAGAAATGACAATAAATTCAGAGAAAGCAAAAAATTCATACCGACAATAGTAAGGATATTAGATTAAAGCTAATGTATTGGTATAATTAAATTTTATTAAAAATAAATCTTAGAAATAATATACTTATATAACAAAAGGATTGGTGTTTGGAAATTTTAATCAAATATCAATCCTTTTATTATAACTGAATGTACTTTTATAGGCTTAAAATAAATATTAGTTTCAACTTAAAAATTATCAGTTAAACTATTTAACTGATATTCATGATATAAAAAGTATGATAAGATTATATATGAAATTTGGTAACAAAAGTAAGTTAAGGGTAAAGAATTTTAATATAGACTTGTTACTAGGGGGGACAATTATGCTAAAGGATAATATATTAAAATACTTAGGTGAAAAAACTGAAAGCTATATTCAAGATCAACAAAATGAAGTATATACAGCTCAATACATATCAGAAATATTTGGTGTAAAAAGAAATACTATAAGTCATTATATAAATCAAATGATTGATGAAGATAAAGTTATAAAGATAAATACAAGACCTGTTTATTTCTTTCATAAAAGTGTATTCGAGAAAAAATTCTTTAGAGTATCGAGGAATAACTTTTCCAGCATAGAAGAATTATTTGATGAGCATACAGATAAAGAGAAAACTGATGATACTTTCAAGGAATTAATTGGATATAATGGTAGTTTAATTGAATCCATAGATAAAATAAAAACATCTGTGCTTTATCCAACTAAAAATGGCCTACCAATTATGTTAAGCGGACCAACTGGTGTAGGAAAGAGTTTTACAGCAGACCTTATTTATAAATATAGTATCGAGCAGGGTGTAATAAAAAAGGATGCACCATTTATAATATTTAACTGTGCTCAGTATTATAATAACCCAGAATTACTGTCAAGTAATCTATTTGGTTATGTAAAAGGTGCATTTACAGGTGCAGACAAAAACCAACCAGGGATGATTGAAGCTGCAAATGGAGGAATATTATTTTTAGATGAAGTACACAGATTAAATAGTGAAGGTCAAGAAAAGTTATTTACTTTTATGGACAAAGGTTTAGTAAGACGTATGGGGGAGTCGGATGGATGGCACAAATCTGATGTTCGATTAATTTTTGCAACAACAGAGTCACTTTCTGAAAACTTCTTAGAAACGTTTTTACGAAGGGTGCCTATAACTATAAA
The DNA here is from genome assembly GCF_015550495.1 of Romboutsia sp. 1001713B170207_170306_H8. NCBI lineage: Bacteria > Bacillati > Bacillota > Clostridia > Peptostreptococcales > Peptostreptococcaceae > Romboutsia > Romboutsia sp. 1001713B170207_170306_H8. The sequence continues at coordinate 18,518 of NZ_JADNAX010000004.1, read as the reverse complement.
CATACCAGGGTTAAATGATCGAGATATATTAGAAAAGTTGCAGTTTGTATATACCTTTTTAATTAATGAATCAAAAACATTAAGTAAGAATATTCTCATATCTCAAAGAGCATTAGAAGCATTGGCATCTCATACATATAAAGGTAATGTAGGAGAATTAAAAAATACAATTAAGTATATATGTGCGTTGTCTTATTCTAAAAATATTGACTCAGATAAGATAATAATAAAATTAAAGGATTTACCGGAAAGTTTTTTAAAAGAGGCATCAAGCATAAAAGAATCTAAAATACAAAAGAGAAGTGATATTTTAATAACACCAACATCAAATTATAATGAATTATTATTTGATGATATTAATTCAACGAAGGATATTAAAAGTGTTTATAAAAAAATTTTTTATTTATATAAAACTTATCAAGATGATAGGGATAGAGAAAGATTTGAAAAAAATATATTTTTAGAAATTAACTCTTTTATAGATAGACTTATATTTGATAAATCAAAAGATAATAAAAATGTAATGCTGCAATTCATTATTTCATCATTACAAGATGTTCTTAAATACATAGAAAATAGCTATAATATCAGACTAAATGGTAACTGTATTTACACTATAGCATACTTCCTGTATTTAAAAGGATGTGAAAATATCAGGTTTAGTAAGCATGAAGATAAATTAAGAGATAATCTTTACCACTATATTTTGGAAAATAATGAAGAAGAATTTAAGTTAGTATCTAAGTTATCTAGCTTAATAGATAGTAAAATGGATGTTAACTTATTCAAAGAAGATGAGATTTTTCTTTCATTTTATTTGAAAAGTTTAAAAATTTTCCAAGATAAAAAAACTATAAAGTCAGTAATACTAGCTCATGGATATTCAACTGCAAGCAGTATTAGTAGTGTTGTCAATAGAATACTAGAAAGTAATATATATGAACCATTTGATATGCCTATAGATATTTCAGTAAAAGAAATTGGTGAGAGACTTATTGAATATATACACAGAAATGATATATCTAAAGGACTTATAATTTTAGTTGATATGGGTTCATTAAAGGATATTTATAATCAAATAAAAGATCATATTAATTATCCAATAGCGATAGTTAATAATGTATCTACTCAAATGGCCTTATTTATAGGAGGATTACTAAATAAAGACTTATACATAGAAGAGGTAATTGAAAAAGTTAAAAATCACAATGAAACAGAATATAAAATAATTTATCCAGAAAAGGCAAAAGAAAAAGCTATAATAACTTCATGTATTACAGGTATAGGAACAGCTAAACAAATACAAAAGTTATTAGAAAAGAGTATTCCAAAAGAATTAGGTATAAATATTATAGCTAATGATTATGGCAGATTAAAAAGAGATGGTACTAAAGATGCATTGTTCCAACTATATGATGTCATAGCAATAATAAGTACATTAGACCCAGAAGTTGGTGATGTAAATTATATATCATTAGATGATCTGATTTCGGGGCGTGGAGAAGAAAAAATGCACAAAATATTTAACTCAGTAGCTGATGAAGATACTATTATCGCCATAAATAATAACTTAGTACGTAATTTATCTCTAGAAAGTATAGTTAGTTCAGTAACTATATTAGATAGTAATAAAATTTTAGAAAATGTTGAAATGTGCTTGAATGAATTAGAATTACTTATTGGAAGGCGAATACCTAATGATAAAAAAGTTACATTATACATACATATAAGCTGTCTTATAGAAAGATTAATACGTAAGGTTCCTATAGAAAATTATAATAACTTAGATACATTTGTACAGTGTCAAGAAAACATGATAAATAATATTAAAAAAGCTTTTAGTGGGATAGAAGAAACGTATAATGTCAAAATCAATGTTGAAGAGATTGGTTATGTGTATGATATTATAACGGCTCCAACAGAGGCTTTGAAAGAATTTTAGAAAAAAATAAAAAAGCATGCCACTAATTTGGCATGCTTTTTGCTTTATATTAAGTTGAGATGATAAAAAGGAAAGGGGGTAAATCACAATGGTAAAAATATTACTTGCTTCTCATGGAGATTTAGCATATGGGATTCAGAGCTCTATGAGAATAATAATGGGAGAGCAAAAAAATATATCTACACTATGTGCTTATAAAGATGAAGATTTTGATTTAAAAAAGGAAGTAGAAAATATATTTAAGGACTTAAAAGACGAAGATCAGTTAATTGTTGTAACAGATATTTTTGGAGGAAGTATTAATAATGAATTTATGACTTATATAGAAAGGGAAAATTTTCACTTAGTATGTGGACTTAATTTACCTTTAGTAATGGAATTAATACTTATTCAAGATGATTGTAACATAGGTGAAAATATCCAAAATGCTTTAGATAATTCAAAGCAAACTATTAAGTATTGTAATAGTGTTATAAAATCATTAGCTTTAGATGATGATGGATTTTAAATTGATTATAAAAATATAATAGGGGGAAATAAGATGATTAAATTATTAAGAGTTGATCATAGATTACTACATGGACAAGTAGCATTTTCTTGGACTCAATTTTTAGGAGTTGACTGCATACTAATTGCAAATGACGGACTAATGCACGATGAATTACGCAAAACAACAATAAAGCTAGCTAAGCCTCAAGGTGTAAAAGTTGTTATGAAAAATATACAAGACTCTATAGATGCTATAAACAGTGGAGTTACTGATAAATATAAGCTATTTGTAGTCGTAGAATCAATAGAAGATGCGAATAGATTAGTTAAAGGAACAGATAAGTTTGATGTTATTAACCTTGGAGGTATAAAAGCAAGGGAAGGAACAAAAAATATATCTAAAGCAATAAATATTACTCAGGAAGAAGAAGAGACTTTAAAAGAATTAATAAATTCTGGAGTTACAGTAGAAATAAGACAAATACCAAATGACCAAAAGATATTAGCAGAAAATGTATTAAATTAATTACTTAAAGGGGAGCTATGTTATGGTAACAGCTATATTACTTGGATTAGTAGCGATGATTGCTAATGCAGAATATTTATTAGGTACATCTCTATTATCAAGACCAATTGTTACTGGAGTATTAACAGGTCTTGTATTAGGAGATTTACAATCGGGGATAGTACTGGGTGCAACATTAGAACTTGCATTTATAGGAGCATTCTCGGTTGGAGCAGTAATACCACCAGAAATAATTTCTGGAGCAATTTTAGGCACAGCATTTGCTATTACTACAGGGCAAGGACCTGAAGTAGCATTAGCACTAGGTGTCCCAATAGCAGCATTAGCATTAGTAATAAAAAATGCTTGTATGATTTTTATACTTCCAATGTTTGTACATAAAGCAGATAAATATGCAGAAAAAGGAAATTGTTCTGGAGTTGAAAGAATGCATTTATTAGGAGGATTCTTTGGAGTTAACTTACCTATAGGACTAATAGTATTTTTCTCATATTTACTAGGTTCATCAGCAATTGAAAAAATATTAAATATAATACCTGAATTCATACAAAATGGATTAGCTATAGCTACAGGATTATTACCAGCACTAGGATTTGCGCTACTAGTTAAAATGATAATAAATAAAAAGGTTGCAGTATTCTATTTCTTAGGATTTGCATTATCAGTATATTTAGGCATACCAATAACAGGAATTGCAATATTTGGTACAATACTAGCGATTATTTTAGTTGGTTTAAATAATCAAAATAAAGTTGCTGTAGTAGGAGGTAATGACGATGACGACGACTTCTAAAGAAAATAAAAATATAACCATTCAAGATGATAGTACAACGATAACTAAAAAAGATTTAATGAAAGTATTTTGGAGATCATTTACTATGGAGTGGTCATGGAATTATGAAAGACAGGCTAATATGTCTTATGCATATGGTATGATGCCTATAATTAAAAAGTTGTACAAGACTGACGAAGAAAGAGCAGATGCATTAAAACGACACTTAGAATTTTTTAATACAACTCCTCATATATCAACATTAATACTGGGTATATCAACAGCAATGGAAGAAAGTAATTCAAAATCAGATAATTTTGATACTTCATCAATAAACAATGTAAAGGTAGGTCTTATGGGACCACTAGCTGGAATAGGTGACTCATTCTTTTGGGGGACACTTAGGGTTATTGCAACAGGTATAGGTACATCTCTAGCATTACAAGGAAACATATTAGGACCAATACTATTTTTATTAGTATTTAATATACCACATATACTAGTTAGGTATTTTGCTATGATGTGGGGATATAAGTTAGGTGCAGGAGTACTGGACAAAATACAAAAGTCTGGATTAATGGAATCTCTAACATATGGAGCAGCAATACTAGGATTAATGGTAATTGGAGGAATGACAGCAGAAATGGTAACTGTAAATATACCATTAACCATAGGTAGTGGAGATAGTGCAATGGCATTAGCAGACATATTAAATGGTATTATTCCAGGAATAATGTCTATAGGATTTACAGGATTTATTTATATGCTATTAGGTAAAAACTTTAAGACAACAACTATACTAATGATAATAGCTATAATAGGAATATTAGGTGCATTTTTCGGATTCCTAGCATAGGGGGATAACTATGAAAGAAACGATGTTTACTTATATAAATGAAGAATATAAGACAAATAAAAGTATATTATCTAACAGAAAGAAAAATCTAAAAGAGTTCATTAATTTAGCTAAAGATAAAAATTATGATGAATGGGTAGTTTTAGCTACTGGATCTTCTATCAATGCAATAGAGTGTGCTAAATACTATGTAGAAAATATATTAGAAATTAATATTGAAATGAAAATGCCTTCTGTATTTAGTAATTATGGTAAAGGTATAAATGAAAATGCCTTATATTTAGGAGTTACTCAAGGTGGTAGTAGCTATTCTACAATAGAGGCCTTAAAAACTGCAAGCAAAACAAATGCCGATATTATTTCTCTTACAGCTAATTTAAATAGTTCAGTATGTGATATTAGTAAAGTTGTCGTAGATATCGGTTGTGGTGAAGAAAAAGTTGGATATGTAACAAAAGGGTTTAGTGCAACGGTTCTTACATTTATGCTTATGGGATTAGAACTGGCATATGAGAGTGATAAAATTAATGAACAAACTTATATGGATGAACTAAGAAAGATAGAACAAGCTATAGAACATACTGATAATGTAATAGAAAAAACTTTGAATTGGTATGAAGAGAATAAAGAAGAACTAATTAGTGCAAAGCAAATAGCATGTATAGGATATGGTCCAGGATATGGAGTTACAAGAGAAGCTGATACTAAGATAACAGAAACTGTTAGAATACCGATGAATGGGCATGAACTAGAAGAATATATGCATGGTCCATATTTATCACTATCAAATAAACATCACATAATATTTATAGAGACTGAAGGAAAATTAGAAGATAGGCAACAAGCGCTAAGGTTATATCTGAATGAATACACAGATCATATTTATAAAATAACATATAAAAATTATAAAGAAGATAGACATGACTTAGCGCTAGATATAAGTGTTGATGAATTAATAAGTCCACTACTATTTGTAATACCTATTCAAATATTGTCTTATTTTCTTGCAGAAGATAAGGGTAATAAATTAAGTCAAAAAATCTTTGAAGATTTTGATGATAAATTAAAAAGTAAAATATAAAATACATAAACTTAGGGGGATTTAATAATGTTAAAATTCAATGAACAAGAGTACAGAACAAGTATGAAATTAATATGTGAAGCAAGAGTAGATGCAGAAAGAGCAGCAGATGAATTAAGTAAAAGGGGATATAAAAATATATTCTTTACAGCAGTTGGTGGAAGTTTAGCACCAATGATGGCTATAGGTGAAATGGCAAAGCAAACAACTACATTACCAGTATTTGTAGAACAAGCAGCTGAACTATTATTAAGAGGTCATAAAAGTTTAGGTAAAGATTCTATAGTTGTAACAATGTCTAAATCAGGAGACACTAAGGAAACTGTTGAAATTGCTAAATGGTGTAAAGAACAAGGTATAACAGTAGTTTGTCTTACAAAAAATCCAGAATCTCCATTAGCAGAGTGTAGTGAATACTTAATTCCTATGAGACATGAGAATGGTGTTGAGTATGAATATATGTTATTATACTGGTTCTTCTTTAGATTATTAAATAATAATGGTGACTTTGAAGAATATAGTGAATTTGCAGATCAACTTGAAAAATTACCAGAAAATCTAATAAAAGCTAAGGCGAAATTTGATCCTATTGCAGCTGATATAGCTAAGAAGTACTATCAAGAACCATATATGATGTGGATTGGTGGAGGAGAAACATGGGGAGAAACTTATTTATTCTCTATGTGTTTATTAGAAGAAATGCAATGGCTAAGAACTAAATCAGTAACTTCAGCAGAATTTTTCCATGGAACATTAGAATTAGTTGAAGACGATGTTTGTGTATTCTTAGTTAAGGGAGAAGGCAAATGCCGTGAAATAGACAATAGAGTTGAAAGATTTGTTGAAAAATATACTAATAAATTTACTGTAATAGATAGTAAAGATTATGAGTTAGAAGGTATAGATGATAAATTCCGTTGGATATTAGCACCAACTATAATATCAACACTTTTAGTTGACCGCTTAGCTTTCCACTTTGAAGATAATACAGGTCACTCTTTAGATATACGTCGTTACTACCGTCAATTTGCTTATTAATTATTAACATAATAGAAGGATTAGCATTTGTGAGTTTTATCCAAATGCTAATCCTTTTTTATATAACCTTAAAATTTTTCCAAAATTTAAGGTTAAATTAAGGTTATTGGAAAACATAAGAGTAAACCAAAATTAAAGGAGGAATTTTTAATGTATAGCAAAGGAAAAATAATAACAGTAACAGTGGTTGCTCTTGTAGTTCTAGCAATAGGAATAGTAAAAGAAGGCCTTAATAAAGGAGATTTAGAAGAAGCGAATGCAGCTTCTACTAAAGAAACTTATGTATCAGCTCAGACTACTAGTACAACAGAAACTAGTGCAGTAGACCCTGAAAAACATGGGTGTAGAAGAGGTAAGGGACCATATGAAGAAACATTACAACAACTACAAGAATCTGGTGTACTAACTGTAGATGATGTTAAAAAGATAGAAGAGTATAATAAATCTGAAAGAGATGCAAGATTAAAAGAAATGGTAAATGAAAATATAAACAATATGGTAAAACAAAATGTAATAACATCTGCTAAAGGAGAAAAACTTAAAGAAGCTTTGTTAAAAGGTATTGATAAGTAGGGGTGGCGTGTAGTTTTTGAGGCTCGAGCACCGGGTGGATTTGATATATTAATTTCTGACATGCAGCGAAGTGATGCTGCGAATGTCAGGAAATTAATATATTCACATCCACCTTTTTTGTGCTGAGTTAAAAACTACCGTAGCTACTTATCAAAATTTTTTAGGGGGATGAAAATTAATAAAAAAAATTAATAAAAATAGGGAAAGACATTAAATAAAATGGATATAGAAATATGGTAGTGGTATTATTTATGTAGATTAAAGATTTTTTAAGGAGTTTTTTATGAGAAAGATGTCTTTGCAAGGTAAGATTACCTTTGGGAATATTGTTGTTGTGTTTGCTGTTTTGGTTATTACCTTGGGCATTACTATGAGGTTTAGTACTGATATTTTTGTTGATAAGATTGAGAATAATATTGTTAATGTAGGGCAGATGCTTTCTAGAAATCCTTTGGTTATTAATAGTTTAGAAAGTGGTACTTCTAGTGATAATTTTACAAACTACCTAGATGATATTATCTCTCGTATTGATGATGTTGATATTATTGTTGTGGCTAATAATGATGGGACTAGGATTTACCATCCTAGTAAGGAGAATATAGGTAAGAGATTTGTAGGTGGAGATGAGAGTTCCGTTATTATGAGTGGAGAAAGCTATCTTTCTGAAGCGACAGGTACTTTGGGAAATCAAAAACGATACTTCACTCCTGTTTTGGATAAAGATAATAATCAGATTGGTTTTATAATGGTAAGTACTCTTACTGAAAGTATTAATAAAGTTATTAGTGATATTCTGAAGAACTATATTATCGTTGGAAGTATTATTTTTAGCTTAGGTATAGTAATATCATTAATCATTTCAAAAGGTATAAAAAGAACTTTACTTGGATATGAGCCAGAGCAGTTTACTAAATTATATCTTCAAAGACAAGAAGTATTATCTTCGCTAGAAGAAGGTATTATTGCAATTGATGATGAAGGTAAAATAATTGTTTTTAATGATGCAGCTCTTAATATGTTAAATATAAAAGAAGATAATGTTGAAGGTAAATTTATAAAAGATGTGTTTCCACAAACTAATTTATTAGATGTTATAGAAAGTAAAAAAGGTCAGTATAGTCAGCATATGACAATAGAAGATGTTAAAATAATCACTGATAGAATACCTATAATAGAAAACAATAAGGCTATAGGAGCAGTTTGTATATTTAGAAATAAAACAGAAGTTACAAAGTTAGCAGAGGAGTTAACTGGAGTTAATCAAATAATAGATGCATTAAGAGCAAATACTCATGAGTTTATGAATAAACTACATGTTATATTAGGTCTTTTACAGATAAATAAGGTAGATGAAGCAAAGTCATATATAAGCAATATAAATGAAGTTCAAAGAGAATCAACTAGTAATATAATTAGCAAAATAAAAGATCCAACAATAGCTGCATTACTTATTGGAAAGGTAAGTAGAGCTAAAGAAATTGGTATAAAACTTAATATATATCCAAATAGTTACTTAGAGAATAACAATAAATACTTAAGTAGAAATGATTTAATAACAGTTTTAGGTAACTTAATAGAAAACTCAATTGATAGTATAAATGAAAAAGATGATGATTTTAAAGAAATAAGTCTTTTAGTATATAATGATAATGAAAACTTAATAATAAATGTACACGATACGGGAAAAGGAATAAAAGAAGAAAATATAGAAAAAATCTATCAAAAAGGATTTTCAACAAAAGGAAGTAGCAGGGGAACAGGACTATATTTAATTAAAAATATAGTAGAAACACATAATGGAGAAATTGACATAGAAAGTGAAGAAAATGAAGGAAGTTGCTTTACAATAAGAATCAGTAATAAGCATAATTAAATATTTAAAAATACATGAGGTAAAATTATGATAAAAGTACTTATAGTAGAAGATGATCCTATGGTTGCCAAAATAGATAAAACATACATAGAACAATTACAAGAATTTAAAGTAAGTAAAATCTGCAATAATGGAAAAGAAGCATTAGAAATTTTAAATAAAGAAAAGATAGACTTAATAATACTAGACGTATACATGCCTAAACTAAATGGAATAGAAGTTTTAAGAGAAATAAGGAAAAACAACATACAAACAGATGTAATCATGGTAACAGCAGCAAAAGAAACCGAATCACTAAAAGAAATATTAAGTCTAGGAATATTAGATTACTTAGTAAAGCCATTTGAATACGACAGATTCATAAATGCATTAAAAAAATTCTTAAAAAAATATCAACTAATAAATGAAAATCAAACATTTAGTCAAAGAGACATAGATTCATTAATAAACACTAAAACAAATAAAACAATCATCAAAAAAGGACTAAATGAAAAAACACTAGAGAAAATAAGAGAATACATGAGAAAAAATATAAATACCAAAAGCACAAGCGAAGAAATAGCAGAACACGTAGGCCTATCAAGAGTAACAGTAAGAAGATACATGAACTACATGGTAGAAACAAACGAAATAACAAGTGAAATAGACTACTCAACGGGAGGAAGACCAAGCATAAAATACAAAATAACATGCAACTCAAATAGTTCAATCTAGTTACTATAATAAATTACTTTACAGAGATAAGTATTATATAAATTAATGATATATAAATAATATGTAAACGAAAAATAAATGCCTACGGCAAAGTAAAAAATCTAAAAGATAAAACCAAAACCTACTCGAACATACCACCGCCCTTCAATATATTCGAAGTACATTGCAATGAAGTGGTGGAGAATGTGAATTGGACTGACATTTGCAGCGCCATTTGCTGCATGGAAGCCAATCACATCTCCCCACCCATTGCCGTATTTCGAATAGTCCTATGAACAATACTTACTAAAGGGTTTATATATTTTCAAAATATATACTTAGGAGAACGTTTTTTGTACTATATAACCATAAAGAAAAACAAATCATAGGGAGGAATAAAATGGATTACAATAAATTAGCATTAGAAATGCATGAAAATAATAAAGGAAAAATAAGTGTCACATCAAAAGTAAAAGTAGAAACAAGAGAAGACTTAAGTACAGCATACACACCAGGAGTAGCAGAACCATGTAGAAGGATACACCAAAATAAAGAAGACGTATATAAATACACAGCAAAAGGGAACTTAGTAGCAGTAGTATCAGATGGAACTGCAGTACTAGGGTTAGGAGATATAGGACCACAAGCAGCAATGCCAGTAATGGAAGGAAAATCAATACTATTCAAAGAGTTTGCAAATGTAGATGCATTTCCAATATGTTTAGATACAAAAGATGTAGATGAAATAGTAAAAACAGTAAAATATATAGCACCAACATTTGGAGGAATAAACCTAGAAGATATAGGAGCACCTAGATGTTTTGAAATAGAAAGAAGATTAAAAGAAGAACTAGATATACCAGTATTCCATGATGACCAACATGGAACAGCGATAGTAGTTGCAGCAGGATTATTAAACGCATTAAAATTAGTAGGAAAAAATATGGAAGATGCTAATGTTGTAATAAATGGAGCAGGCTCAGCTGGAATATCTATAGCTAAATTACTTTTACAATTTAATGTAGGAAATATAGTACTTGTAAATAGAGAAGGTGCAGTAGCTGTAGGTGAAGAGTGGATGAATGATGCTCAAGCAGATATGGCTAAAATAACTAACAAGTATAATGAAAAAGGAAGCTTAAAAGAAGTAATAAAAAATAAAGATGTATTCATAGGAGTATCAGGACCAAACTGTGTTACAGCAGAAATGATATCTACAATGAATAAAGATTCTATAGTATTTGCAATGGCAAATCCAACTCCAGAAATAATGCCTAATGAAGCTAAAAAAGGTGGAGCTAGAGTAATAGCAACAGGAAGATCAGATTTCCCTAACCAAATAAACAATGTATTAGTATTCCCAGGAATATTTAGAGGAGCACTAGATGTTTGTGCAACTGATATCACAGAAGAAATGAAGGTTGCAGCAGCAAGAGCAATAGCAAGTATAATAGATGAAAGTGAATTAAATGAAGAATATATAATACCAGGTGCATTTGATAAAAGAGTAGCTGAAATAGTTGCAAAAGAAGTTGGAAATATAGCAATAAAACAAGGTATATCAAAGTTATACAAAGAATCTCAAATTGAGTTAGTATAAGAGGTGATATAAATGCAAGGGGCTATTGGAAATAATAATGATGTAGTTAAGAAACAGGGGATAGAAATATACGGAATGAGTTTATTGTCATTTGCTTTAGTATCCTTAGTGGTATTGATAGCAACATTTACAGATAACCTACCAAGTGGCATGGTAGGAGCTTTAGCAATAATGATAGTTTTAGGTGGAGCATTTAATGAAATTGGGAATAGAACTCCAATTGTAAAAACTTATCTTGGAGGAGGCGCTATAGTTTGTATATTTGCATCGGCAGCAATGGTTACCTTTAATATAATGCCAACTTCAGTAGTTGAAAATGTTGATTTTTTTATGAATGATGTAGGTTTTTTAAACTTTTATATAGCAGCACTTATAACAGGTAGTATACTTGGAATGAATAGACAACTTTTAATAAAAGCATCAGTAAGATTTTTACCAGTTGCAATTTGTGCAATAACTTTTGCTTTAATACTAGTTGGTATAGTTGGAAGTGTAGTAGGATATGGATTTAAAGAAGCTATAATGTTTGTAGCAATTCCTATGATGGGAGGAGGAATGGGAGCAGGAGTAATTCCTTTATCTAATATGTACTCTCAAGCTCTAGGAACAGAAACTTCTCAACTTCTTTCAGTAATGATACCAGCATCTACTTTAGGAAATGTAATGGCTATAATAGGTGCAGGCATAATTGCGAAAATAGGAACAGTAAAGCCAAGTTGGTCTGGAAATGGCAAGCTTATGAAAAATGATTCTAGTGATTTAGATGAAAAGAAAAGTAATAAGTTAAATTTAAAAATGTTAGGAATAGGTCTATTATTATCTATTACATATTTGACACTTGGAACTTTAATTGGGAAGCTAGTTCCAGGTATACATGCTTATGCATGGATGATAATAGCAGTCGCATTTAGTAAGATAATAGGAATTATACCTGAAAACTTAGAACAAAGTGCAAATCAATGGGGACAATTTGTAATGACTAATTTGACTAGTGCTTTATTAGTAGGTATAGGAATTTCAATGATAGATTTAAATGCAGTTGTGAATGCAATAAGTCCACTTTATTTATTATTAGTCTTTGTTGTTGTTTCAGGAGTAGCAGTTGGAGCTGGTGTAGGTGGAAAGTTAGTAGGATTTTATCCTATAGAGTCTTCTATAACAGCTGGTCTTTGTACGACTAATATGGGTGGAACAGGTGATGTTGCTGTTTTATCTGCTTCTAATAGAATGGAGCTAATTCCTTTTGCTCAGATTGCTACTCGTATATGTGGGGCACTTATACTAATAGTTGCAAGCGTTCTTCTTAAGGTCTTGATGTAGTCGGGTCCGCCAGAAAAATAAAAAATTCCAGGTCATGCAGATAAAAAAACTCTGCAAATGATCTGGAATTTTTAATTTTTTCTGGCTAGGCCCAGATACTATGCAGGATTAAGGGGTGGGGAGATAAAATAAAAAAGATATTAACTTAGTTAATATCTTTTTTTATATGTGAACTTATTGGTTTTAGTTTTCTTATTAGTCTTCTTCTGTTTAGTATATTGTAAGTGTTGACTATTGAAGTTACTACTAGTATTCCTAGTGCTATTGATGCACTTATTGATAGTGTGTCTACTCCTTTTGATAGTCCTAGTTCGAATTCTTTTTGGACCATGTATAGCATTGTGTTGTATATTCCAAGCCCTGGTGCTAGTGGTAGTATTCCTGGTATGATGAATACTGTGGCAGGGTTTTTTAGTTTTCTTGCTAGTATTTCTCCACATAGTGCTACGAAGCTTGCTGCAAAGAATGTTGCGAATACTTCGTTTTCACTAAATCTAAATAGGAATATATAAAATAACCAGCCAATTCCTCCTGTTATTCCTGATGGAAGTAAGGATATTTTTGGTGCGTTGAAAAATACTCCAAAACCTACAGTTGCTAAAAATGCAAAGGTGAAGTTTAAGTAAAGTGGTATATTTAACATTATAAAGCACCTCCCATTCTAAACCACATTTCAAGTACAAACCCAACTCCAGCAGCGATTGAGATAAAAATTATTGTTGCATCGAAGAATCGTACAACTCCAGACATTAAATCTCCGGCTATTAAGTCACGTACACCCTTTATAAATGGAACCCCAGGTAGTAGTGGCATTATTGAGCCAACAATAAGCATTTTAGGAGTTGTTAAAAATCCTAATTCTGTAAGCATTACACCTGATGCTGCCATTAGTATTGATGAAATTAAACAACAAAATGTTGGTATGTAACTTATTTTTATTAATTGGTCATATACAATAGCTGCTACTATTGAAACCAAAAATGTTAATACAAAATCAAATGTAGTGTTTCCACCTACTAAGTAAGCAAATGAAGCAGATCCTAATCCTGTAAATACGTATATAAGCCAAGTTGGATATGCATTGAAACTTGCTATTTCCTTTAATCTAGCCATAGAGTCTTCTATAGTCATATCTGTGTTTTTTACAAAATCTCTTGAAAAATCATTTATAAGTGCTATTCTTCCTAAATTTATTGCTCTACGATTGATAGTTTTCATGAAAGAATACCCATCAAATCTATCATCTGAAATAATTATAACTGTAGGAGTAATAAATACATTAATATGATTAAACCCCCTAGATTTACAAATCCTTTTTAGTGTATCTTCAACACGATAAGTTTCAGCTCCATTGGATAGCATTAATTCTCCTATAAATAAAGCTAATCTAAGCATATTTTTTTTATAATGCGGTTCATCTACTCTTAGCATAAAACACCTCCCGTAAGACTTTTATGATAGAAGAATATTATATCAAATATTTAAGTAAAATAGGTGTTCTATATGTAAAAATAATTAGGTTATATTAAATAAAAAACTTTTACCTACTTATATGTAGTTTTTACATAAAAGTAAAATTATATGAAGGTAACATACTAAATTAAAAGCCATATAATACTACTATATAAAAATATAAGGGGGACAATAGAAAATGGTATTAACAGGAGCGCATTATATTTATCTTTTCTTCATGCTATTAATTTTAGTCATAATGATAATGAAGAAAGATGTCATTGTACCATGTATAGTAGGTATATTCTGCTTGGCACTATATTACACTCACAGTATACCTCAATCAACAAATGCAATATTCAATTCTCTTATTGTTTCATTAAATGAACTAGGTCCAATTATTCTAATCATCGCAGTAATGGTTGCATTATCTAAAGCACTAGAAGATAACAATGCAATTTACTATATGATAAAACCTTTTTCGAGAGTTATAAAAAATCCTACAACAGCTTTTTTCATAATAGGGATAGTAATGTGTACACTATCATGGTTTTTCTGGCCAACACCAGCAGTTGCATTGGTTGGAGCAATATTCTTACCAGTAGCAATGGAAGTAGGACTTCCTGCAATTGGTGTAGCTATGGCACTTAACTTATTTGGCCATGGTCTTGCTTTATCAACAGACTTTGTTATTCAAGGAGCACCACAAATAACTGGTTCAGCAGCAGGCATTGAAGCAAGTCAAGTTATAAGTGAAGGTATGCCACTATTTTGGGTAATGGCAGTAGTTACAATAGGGGCAGCATTTTATTTCTTAAGAAGAGATATTAAGAAAGGCATATTTAAAGATGAACTAAGTAAAGTTGAACATTCTCAAGTTAAGACTTTTAATAAAAAAGCAAAAATAGCAACTTTTCTAGTATTAATTGGTTTTATACTTGATTTAATTGCAATGTTTAAACTTAATTTAAAAGGTGGAGATGCTACAGCCTTACTAGGAGGAACAGCATTTATTTTAATTATGATTATAAATGCAATGAATCATAAAAAGAATTTCTTTGATTCAGTTTGCCAAAATATTATAGATGGATTTGTATTTGGTATAAAAATATTCGGTGCAATAATACCAATAGCAGCATTCTTCTATATGGGTGAAGTAGCACCATTAACATCTGTATTAGGTGAAGTACTACCAGCTACATCTCAAGGTTTACTTTCAGATATGGGTCTAGCACTAGCTGATGCTGTACCACTTAATAAATTTGCAGTAGCAAGTATACAAACAGTAGTAGGAGCAATAACTGGCCTTGATGGTTCTGGATTTTCTGGTATATCTTTAGTAGGTTCACTTGCATCAGTATTTGCAACAGCAGTAAATGCAAGTGTTGGAGCACTTTGTGCATTAGGTCAAATAGCAGGTATATGGGTTGGTGGAGGATGTTTAGTTCCTTGGGGATTAATATCAGCTGCAGCAATCTGTGGAGTTAATCCGGTTGATTTGGCTAAGAAAAACTTTAAACCAGTAATGATTGGATTTATTGTTACTACCATTGTCGCGGTATTTATTATTTAGATAGAGAATTTATTTATATAACCTTGGTCTTGAGTATAGAAAATTAATTATTTAGATACTCAGTTTAATATGTACTGAAAGGACTAAATAATTAATTTTCAACTCTATTTACATATAAATAATAAACATTTATAGATATATGGAAACTTAAGGTAAAAATTGGAAAATTCGAAATGTTGATAAAATTCTATTAATTATCTATAATAAAACGATAGGGGAGAAATTAGGAGGGCTCATGAAAAATAAGAAATTGAAATTCTTGCTAAGTGCTGGTGCAGTTACATCTAGTATATCATTTACTAATATATCTGAAAGCATAGAAGAAGAATCGACTAAATATGCGGTGACAACAACAAATCTAAACTTTAGAAAAGTTCCAAGTTCAAAGGGCAAGGTTATTTATACAATAAAGAAAGATACAAAGGTAGAGATAATTTCTTATTATGGAAAATGGGTAAAAATAAAGTATAACAATACTACTGGATATTCTAGTAAGGATTATTTAAAAGTTTTAAGTAACATTAGTTCTAATAAATTAGATAATATGGAAGAGAATGAGCGGGTTGGATTTGTAACAGGATTAATGTTAAATGTAAGAAGTGGGCCAGGAACAACTTATCAAAAGATAGGTATAATAAATAGAAATACACAAGTTATAGTTTTAGGAAGTCAAGATGGATGGAACAAGATAAAATTATCAGATGGAACGATAGGTTGGTCAAGTGCAGATTACATAGAAATAAAGTAATAAAAAAGTCATATATTTATATGACTTTTTTATTTAAGTAAATTATATTAATTTAATACTTACTGATAACTTATAAAATATAGTTATATAAAAATAGTATTTTATTTATAATTTTCAGCTTTTACTTCAAAGAAAGATTGTGGATGGTCACATACTGGACATACATTTGGAGCTTTTTTACCAATATGTATATGTCCGCAGTTTTGGCATTTCCAAACAACGATGTCATCTTTTTCGAATATTACACCATTTTCTAAGTTCTCAAGTAACTTAAGATATCTTTCTTCATGTTCTTTTTCTATTTCTCCAACTGCTTTAAATAAGTAAGCTATTTTAGTAAAACCTTCTTCCTCAGCTTCCTTAGCAAAAGTAGCATACATATCTGTCCATTCATAATTTTCACCAGCTGCAGCATCTTTTAAATTTTCAGCTGTAGAAGGCATACCATCATGTAAAAGTTTGAACCATATTTTAGCATGTTCCTTTTCATTATTAGCAGTTTCTTCAAATATTGCTGCTATTTGATTATATCCTTCTTTTTTTGCCTTTGAAGCATAGTAAGTATATTTATTTCTTGCTTGAGATTCTCCAGCAAATGCTGTAAGTAAATTTTTTTCAGTTTTAGATCCTTTTAACTCCATATTTAGTGTACCCCCAAAAAATAAGATTTTATAAAATGATGAAAACTATTATCATCCACATATTAATCTTATGCTAAGAATAAGAGGTATAGCACAAAAAATATTTATGTATATAATAAAATAATTTAAGGAAAATTTATTTTATTAATTGGAAATCATAACCTAAATCTTTAGCAGAATCTATAACATCACCTAATATTTCAGTATTAGTTTTAGATACTGCATGTAAAAGTAATATAGAGCCATCATGAAGGTTGTCTAATATTTTTTTCTTTGCATATTTTAATTCCGGTTGTTTTTCAGGATCCCAATCGTCATATGCAAAACTCCAAAAAACTGTTTTGTATCCTAAGTCTTTTGTCATAGATAAGCTTTTCTCAGAGTAGCATCCCATAGGTGGTCTGAATAACTTATTCATTTTAGCGCCTATAAGTTTTTCATACTTAGTTTCTACATCTGATATTTCTTCATTAAACTCATTTTCATTAGATGTTAATGTTGGCATAGATGGATGAGTTGCACTGTGATTTCCTACAATATGTCCTTCCAAAACCATTCGTTTTATGAGATCAGGATTTTTATCTATATAAGATGATGTAACAAAGAAGACTGCTTGTACATTTTTCTCTTTTAAGATGTCTAATATTTTTGTAGTATATCCATTTTCATATCCTTCATCAAAAGTTAAATATAAAGTTTTACTTTTTCTATTTGAGTCTAAGTTATAAATTGCATCATAAGTTGATAATTCGTAGTTTAGGTCTGGGTTTATGTCAGGTGTTGTGTGTGTAGTATTTGGAATGTAGAACCAATTTGTTATTTCGTTGTCTAAATTATTTGATTTATTACTTTGAGATGATGAACTTGGTGTATTTTGATTTTTTGAATTACTATCTATATTTGAAACCTCACTAGATGAATTTTCATTTGAATTATTATTATTAAAGGAACAACCCGTAGCACAAAGTATAGTAAGTGCAAATAATGAAAAATAAATTAATAATTTACGCATAAATTTATACCTCCTTACACATAATAGTGTCGTTAATAAAATTTATTAACAAAAATCAAATAACTTAAACTTAAAAAGAGTGTAAAATATAGATATTTAAAAGGACATATTAATAAGTATATAAGTTTTTTGGGTCAAAAAGTAAAACAATAAATAAAAAAGTTAAAAAAATATATAAAAAAGTATTGCAATCAATAAAAATAGATGTTATAGTAATACTTGTCCGAAATAGAAACGGGCGAAAAACAAAACGAACTTTGAAAATTAAACAGTAGGTTAATTTATATAACTAATTCTTATTTAAGAATTAAAACACAAACAACCAAGCC
>NZ_JADNAX010000042.1:0-1516 GCF_015550495.1 Romboutsia sp. 1001713B170207_170306_H8 | reverse complement strand
ATGAAAAGTCTGAGGAACGGACAATACTCATTGTTCTAAAACTTACGGATCAATGAATAAATCTGAGGGATGAAATTACAAATTCTTATCTTTGCCTTCAAATTTATAGAAAATGGAGTTAAATGTTTATCGTCTTCTTCTCCCTGAAGGCACCTTGGATTACTTTGATGTTGTTGATGTGAAAGAAAGGGTGAATGAAATCGTGATTTACCTTGAAGAGAAGAATCTGGTTCCTGAGCAGTATTCCGGTGAGGCCACTGAGAGTAAAGGCTTTTATGATCCGGTGGTTGTTCAGGACTTTCCCCTTCGTGGTAAGAAAGTGTATCTGAACATTCGCCGTCGTCGCTGGATATTAAAGAAGAGCAATGATTATATCTGCCGTAACTGGCGCATGTTAGCTGAGGGTACTCGTATGACGCAGGATTTTGCGTCTTTTTTAAAAGAATTATATTGATAATCATCCGATCGGCTGCAAGTTATTGGGTACTTTATATGGCGTTGACGGGGATTTGTTTGAACGTCAATACCGCAACCATTTAAGTGGCTACCTCCGCTGGGAGCAGCTTGCCCATGCAGAGAACTGGCTTTTGTTTGAGAAGAACATTGGTGCCTACGTCTGTATTGATGAAGTGGCCCTCTCTCGTGGAGAACTATATACTGTGTTGATTAATAAAGAGGCTCACGGTGGTAAAGGCAGTATTATCGCTATCATTAAAGGTACGGATGTTTGTACAGTCACCTCTGTCCTGCTTAAACTTTCGCGTCGTCGTCGCTATCAGGTACGTGAGATCACCTTGGATATGGCCCCCAATATGGAACAGATTGCGCGGACTTGCTTCCCTGCCGCCAAACGCGTTACAGATCGTTTCCATGTACAGAAACTAGCTCATGAAGCAGTTCAGGAGATGCGTGTGAAAGCCCGCTGGGAGGCTTTGGATGAGGAGTCCACACAGCTTGCCTATGCAAAGGCCTGCGGAAAGATATATCATGCACCTGTTTTCGCTAATGGAGATACAAGAAAGCAGTTGCTGGCAAGGAGTATTTATCTGCTTTACAAAAAAGAATCGCTATGGACTCAGTCTCAAAGGATACGGGCTGAGATTCTATTTAAAGAATATCCCGATATAAAGAAGGGATATTATCTGGCCATGCGGTTAGGCTCAATCTATCATCAGTGTAAGTTTAAAGATATTGCTTTGACAAGGCTTGCAAGGTGGTATGACGAAGTCGATAAATCAGGCTTCCTGACTTTTGGAAGGGTAGCGCGCTCTATCCAAACACACTATATGAATATTATCAACTTCTTTGAAAGAAGGGCAACTAATGCGGCAGCAGAATCATTCAATGCTAAAATCAAGGCATTCAGAGCACAGTTTAGAGGAGTCAGAGATAAGGCATTTTTTTTATACAGACTTACTAAGTTATATGCATAAAATGAAAATCCCTCAGGTTTTTACATTGATCCCATAGTTTGACAGCCATTTCGACGATATAAAATGATACAAAAAAAGAAAGC
>NZ_JADNAX010000041.1:0-1676 GCF_015550495.1 Romboutsia sp. 1001713B170207_170306_H8 | reverse complement strand
GAGATATCTCTCATTCTTTTCTCACTGGAATCGTAAGCGTCTCGGCGATGCCGTGTTTTTCTTCAAAAAATCAGATAATCCTTTTCTTTTCAGATTCTACTTCTGTTTTCCTTCCATTTGTGTGGCAATAAATCTCTATATATTTTCCTGTCTGTATTTGGTGGTAACTTCGCCGCTTTGTTAATCACATCGGCTATATATTCGAATGTATTTATGCCATGCATCCTGCACGAACATGCCAATGAATATAGTATTACCCCTCTTTCAGCTCCCTTATGGCTTCCGAAGAAAAGCGAGTTTCTTCTGGATAGTGATATATACCGATTATACCTCTCGACAAGGTTGTTGTCCAGATAATACTCCCCTTTGGTAAAGATATCCTCTATGGCCTTCCACTGGGATAGTGTGTAATTAATGGCCTCCGCCATTTGGCTTTTCGGTAATAAGTCCGGCTTTGCCTGCAGGCTCAATAATTTCTTTTTTATCTTCCTGAGTATTGGCGGGGCATACTGTTTTCTATGTGCAAGATTGTCTTTGATTGTCCATCCCTGATAGCCTGTCCGATGTTCATGTTCCTTTTGGTACAGTTGGTTTATCATTTCAACTATCTTTCGGGCGTCCGGTTCCTTATCCTGTTCAAGAAACTTTCGTTTGACGTGCTGAAGACATGCGATCCTCGTGATATTGTGATATTGGTCGGTTTCCAGTTTCCTGTATGGGGCGTATGCATCACTTTGTACTGTTCCTTTATAGGTTTTGAGGAAATCAAAAAGCACCTCCTGCCTGCGTGATCCGCCCTCATAGAAATAGAGCACCAGCTTTAAGGTCGCTGCCGCCGCTGCCCAGATATACCCTTTTCGTACCCCTTTGCCTTTACTGTTCTTTTCCGGAACCAGTACTTTGTGATATGTTTCGTCACAACAGAGGTAGGGATCTTCAAGCACCACTTCCCTGAGTGCTTCATAGAGGTTTTCGAACAAAACAGCCGTTTTACCCAGCAGATGATGGGCGGTGGGCTTTTCGAGTTTGAACCCGTTCTCCCGAAAGAAGTTAACGATACGTTCCACACTCATGGAGTAGATATATCGCAACTGGCATAAACCGGCAACGAACGAACCGTCATATTGGGAATTCAGAAAAGGGGCGGCGGGGGCGCAACCGCTGAAGACCGTTTCATTAAAGCTATAAATATTCTGTCGATAAATGTACTTAATGAACTTTGGCGGAATATAGACATATCGGATAGAATCACGGTATCCCATAAACTTGGCAAGAGACATACTGAAAAGGGGATGGTCGGGATTGACTTCGATTATCTTTTCTTCCAGTTCAAAATGCTCTTTACGTTTGGAGTTGTTATTCCCCCGTTCTTTGGGGGAAGCGGACGGACGGGACGGAGCTGTCTCAGAAGCGGGTTGCGGCTTATCAGGTATTTGCTTTTCAGACTCATTGCTGATAAGCTTACTCAAACTGCGGCTAATGTTCTCCTGCTTTTTCAGTTTGCCGTTCTTCAGCGTCAGCGCTTCTTCCAGAGATTGAACGGCATCGGTCAGTTGCTTAACCTGTGAAGTCAGTTCACAGATCAGACGCTGACTTTGTTGCTCACGCTGGTCAGCAGCTTTAATCTGTTCCTTGAAATGTCTGTTCTGTTCCTCCAGAAGCTCTATGACCCGGTC
>NZ_JADNAX010000040.1:0-1752 GCF_015550495.1 Romboutsia sp. 1001713B170207_170306_H8 | reverse complement strand
TTCTTCTCCTCAATATCAAGAAGTCTTGAATCTTGTTCCTCATTTTTACTTTCAACTTGATCTATTCTATTCGTATTAGTGTTAAGTTCAGTTTGTATGATCTCAAGCCTACTATTATATTCTTCTTTAAATTCTTTGATTAATCTTTCATGCTTTGCAATAAACCCCTCTACTTGTCCAGGTATTGTTGAGCCTTCTCCTATTTTAGACTCAATATTAAATAAGAAAGTAGCACTTGTTAGAATTCCATTGCTATCTGATAACTCTAATTCTCCAAGTCCCTTTCCGTCTTCACTAATTATATTCTTATCTAAATCTATTTTTATTGCATTTTCTAATACACTTATATTACTTTCCTGTAAGAAAACTTCTTTACCTATACTTACATAAAGCTTACAAGTATTACCTGTAGGATTGAATACATTCCCTTCTAAGTAAGTCGAGATAGTAATTAAAGCATTATCAAATTGCTTTATATTGAACTTAGGGAGAATATCTTTATTAGAGAAGTCTAAATTAAATTTAATATTTCGCTTAGCCATTTAGTCACCTTCTTAAAATTTAAATTCTTTTAACCTTAATGTTTTACTGCTTAAATCGACACAAAACATATCTTTATTATTAAGAATTTTATTATTATAATCTATTACTATAAAATCCCAAATAACATCATAATCTTCTTTATTATCACCGAATAGATTCATATCTTGAATCCCTGTACAAAATGTCTGTATCTCTCCAGTTCTTTTAGAATAAAACAATGTCATCTTATTTTTATATTCTTCTAACTTCATTTAATATCACTCCTTATGCAGTTACTGTGTATGAAATTGTAGTAGGCTTCATTGTACCTTGAGTTCCATCATATAACTGTGATTGAGAACCTCCATATATCTGAAATGTAGCATTTGAATTATCTATATTTTGAACTAATACTTGAAACGATTGTACCATCCACCCCTCCGGATTAGCTATTTCTTCTATAGATAGATTCACTTTGAAATCTTTACCCTTAAAATCATCAGGAAGTTGTATTGTTACAGGGTTTAAATCTAATTTTTGAGTTTTACCAATGTAAGTAAGATAATGATATGAATATCCAGTGCTACCTACATATCGCTTGAATCCGTTAGTTAGCATCTTAGTATAGCTACCATCTTCATGCTTAAATCCTATGCCTTCACTATCAATAAATCCATTCCCGTTGCACACTTCATTTTGCATATACCTATATGTTGATGCACCCTTACGTTTTTCTATTTGAACATTATCAAATAATATCCAACAACTTTCTTGAGCTACAATACCAAGTCTAATTGCAGTTATTCCATCAACATTCTCAGGTGTATTAAAAATAAATTCATATCTGTGCCAAGCTCTATCGCCTATATATGTTATTGGAATATGTACAGGATTTCCATTTATAAATATATAATTACTTCCATTTCTACCATGAGTGCAGCAATAATAAAAACTTATAGTATATGTTGAGTTGGGGTCTATTTTTATAGCTGTATCTTTAACAAAATAACTATCTCCTCCATTGGTATATATTAATATTGCTTTTCCACCATCTATTGTAGAAGGATAAGTTCCATCTCCACCTTTGGTCCAATCTAATATAAAGGGATGGTTTTTAGTATAGACTTCTTCTTTTTCAAAAGAACTGTTCGGCACTAAGTTCGGACTAGTGCTTTCTGTTATTTTAAATTCAAATTCTTTATTATTTTGTATAAATTGAGATTGACCAAC
>NZ_JADNAX010000039.1:0-1820 GCF_015550495.1 Romboutsia sp. 1001713B170207_170306_H8 | reverse complement strand
GCTGGCCTTTTAGTCCCGAACAAGTCGGCTATTTGTTCTTGTGTCAGCCAAACGGTTTCATCTTCCAACCTCACTTCCAACTTGACCGCTTCATCCGGCTGGTATAATATGATTTCTCCCTGTTCCATTGCTTACTTACCTTTTCTTAATTCATCAAGCCTCTGCATCGCACCGCTGAACTTCTCACCAAACATCATATCATCGGGCAAAACAAACCAGGTGGGAATACCTCTCGACTGTGGATTACCTATACATTCATCTTGCCCGTTCTGTTTGCGGTAATCGTCCCATTCACTATAAGCGATGTTCCAACGAATACCTAATTTATAGGTATTTTCCCATTTAATAATAGCCAGTGAATAGGCCGGATCATCTTTGCCGTCATAAATCACTTCTACAACTTCAACCACCCCTTTAGGGGAATTTATAAACTTCGGATTTTTATACGAATAAGTGCTCATGTCTTTTATTTTTTATTCATAGCACACAAAGATACTCAAAACAAATATATACATATATACATACGTATGATTAACGTATAAAAACATTTATGGTTATTCTAATCTTTGATTAATTCCGGTACAGAAACAAAACGTACCGAAAGACGGAAACAGGATTTATTTCGGTACGCTTCCCCGATCGGTACAAAAAACACGCAAAAAACGAAAATACTACTTTTAGTCTTTTAGTATATTAGTATTTTGACTATATTTGCGGACATGACAATCATTTAAAAAACTGAATTTATGAGCAAAGCAAAAGTAATCTCCGTATTGAATCACAAGGGGGGAGTAGGAAAGACCACAACCACGATCAACCTGGGCGGTGCGTTACGTCAAAAAGGGTACAAGGTTCTTTTGATCGACCTTGACGGGCAGGCCAACCTGACCGAATCGCTGGGCTTCTCTGCGGAGCTTCCCCAAACGATCTACGGTGCGATGAAAGGCGAATACGACCTGCCGATCTACGAGCATAAGGACGGCCTTAGCGTCGTTCCCTCCTGCCTGGATCTCTCGGCCGTTGAAACGGAGTTAATCAACGAGGCCGGACGGGAGCTTATCTTAGCCCACCTTATCAAAGGCCAAAAGGAGAAATTCGATTATATCCTGATCGACTGTCCTCCCTCGCTGTCGCTGCTCACGCTTAACGCACTGACGGCCTCGGATCGGTTGATTATCCCGGTTCAGGCTCAATTCCTGGCAATGCGTGGAATGGCCAAACTTATGCAGGTAGTCCACAAGGTGCAGCAACGTTTGAACTCGGATCTTTCGATCGCCGGGGTCCTGATAACCCAGTACGACGGAAGAAAGAACCTGAACAAGAGCGTTTCGGAACTGGTACAGGAAACATTCCAGGGCAAAGTGTTCAGCACCCATATACGCAACGCCATTACGCTGGCCGAAGCCCCGACACAAGGGCAGGATATTTTTCACTATGCCCCCAAATCTGCCGGGGCAGAGGACTACGAAAAGGTATGTAACGAACTGCTAACAGAAATAAAGTAACCATATGGCAAAGAAGAACGATTTAAAAAACAGTATGTCGGCCGGGCTGACCGGGGGATTAGACAGCCTGATCCAATCCACGGCCGGGCAAAAAGAGGCTCAAAAGCCGAAGAAAGCGAAAACCGTGCATTGTAATTTTGTCATGGACGAAACCTATCACCAGAACTTAAAGCTGATCGCGATCCGCAAAGGCGATTCGCTAAAATCGGTATTGCAAGAGGCTATATCTGACTACTTGGATAAAAACAGTTCCCTGCTATAACAGCGTATCGGGAATATACAGGGCAAACACGCCACAAAAGAAATTCTCCCGGA
>NZ_JADNAX010000038.1:0-1964 GCF_015550495.1 Romboutsia sp. 1001713B170207_170306_H8 | reverse complement strand
CCTTACCTTCCCAACCAAACCGTTCTTTTTCCCGGAAGAATTGATGAAAACATAGCAGCGAACGATCCGGTTCGCATAGTTAATACTGTTGTTGATAATCTCAATCTTGACAATTTCAAGAAGCTTTATAAAGCAACCGGTCGTTGTCCTTATCATCCTAAAATGATGCTTAAGGTGATTATCTACGCCTACATGAACAATATCTATTCGTGCCGCAAAATAGAGAAGCTTCTCCTACGTGATATTCATTATATCTGGCTTTCCGGTAATGAACATCCGGATTTTATTACCATCAACCGTTTTCGAAACCGTGTAAAAGAGGAAATAAATACCGTATTCACGCAGTTGGTTCTTGTCCTTGCCGACAAAGGTTTCATCAGCCTTGACGTAGAGTATATCGACGGTACCAAGATTGAGTCCAAAGCCAACAAATATACTTTTGTCTGGCGCAAGACAGTCGAAAAGAACCGTACAAAGCTGATGGATAAGATCCGCATTCTCCTGGAGCAGGTGGATGAAGTCATAGCCCAAGAGAACTCCATGAAAGATACACCCGTAGAGTTCACTCCCGCCATGCTCTCAGATATAGTGAATGAACTTAAAGAGGTGCTGGAACACCAGCCTGTAACAAAGGACAAGGAACAAAAGAAGGTCATCCGGGAAAAGAAGAAACAGGTCCGGGAACTTGAGGAGTACCGTGACAAGTTGATAGAATACGACAACCATCTTGATACTCTTGGAGAACGCAGCTCCTACTCCAAGACCGATCCTGATGCCACCTTCATGCGCATGAAAGAAGACGCCATGAGAAACGGACAGACCAAACCCGGATATAATCTGCAAATAGGTACCGAGAACCAATTCCTCATAGACTTCCGACTGTTTCCCAACCCAACCGACACACTGACCCTCATACCTTTCTTCCACTCCTTTGAGCAACGCTATAACCGCTTACCAACTGTCGGTGTGGCAGACTCCGGTTACGGCTCGGAAGAAAATTATCGGTTCATGCAAGATAATGGGATAGAAGCCTTTGTCAAGTACAACTACTTCCATAAAGAACAGCGTCCCCGTTATACCCCCAATCCATTCCATGCGGAGAGTCTCCATTACAATGCGGGGGAGGATTATTACGTTTGTCCTATGGGGCAGCACATGAACCGTATAGGAACTAGACGTGACAAAACAGCAAGCGGATACATCACCGAAAGTGCCCGATATAAAGCACAAAGATGTGAAGGGTGTCCTTTGTGTGGCAGTTGCTTTAAAGCTCGGGGGAACCGTATGATAGAAGTCAACCACCGGTTAAACCAATACAAACGGCAGGCACGGGAAAGGTTACTCTCGGAAGAAGGCATCAGGCATAGGGGAAGGCGATGTATAGAACCGGAAGCAGTTTTTGGACAAATGAAACACAACATGGCATACAAAAGGTTCCGGCATGTGGGAGAAGACAAGGTTACAATGGACTTTGCCTTCTTTGCTATAGCTTTTAATATCAAAAAGATGTGTACAAAACTACTAAAAGCAGGAAAGAGAAGGAGTGCACACACTATATTTATCTTTATCAGACCACGTGTGACTCAAAATACGACGAATATTAAGCCTTATTACCTAATTACTGAAAAAATAGTCGCATAGACAAAAAAGAGGAACGACTATTTTATATTAAAAAAAGAAGGGGATGTGCCTTAGTTTTGACACAGCCCCTTTTGTTTACTAGAATTTATGCTATTTACACTTATTCTGTAATATTGAATACATTATATGGTTTTTGTTTACTAACAACCAAATGTGAAAATGCGGGAGAATCACTTCTGCCGATTCCAATGTTTTCAATGTGGCTACGTAATTTTTAATTATGACTAATTAATTCAATTCTGATATTGCAAAGATAGGGGCTTTGACGATTTCCTGCAATCACCTGAAATGGGTATTCTTGGGCGGGTTACTAGCAATATATA